>NZ_JASCPA010000120.1:0-2746 GCF_029959715.1 Pseudomonas sp. PS02288
CCCCGGCGGGGGCCGCCTGCGTGTGGACCGCGGGGGGCCGCGTAAAGCCCCCCGCGCGCGCCGCCCGCACCGTTTCTGGAATAATCGATGACCGGAAAAACTGCGGCTCGCCGCATGAACCCACACTACGAAGCGGTGCCCGCATGTTTGAAGTAACCGAGGTTTGCATTGCCGAGCTGCGTGCTGCGCTCGAGTCCGGCCGGACCACGGCGGTCGATCTGGTGAAGGCGTATCTCGCCAGGATCGACGCCTACGACGGCCCCGAAACGCCCACCGCGCTGAATGCGGTGGTGGTTCGCAACCCGGATGCGCTGGCCGAGGCCGAGGCGTCCGACGCCCGCCGCGCCCGCGGCGAAACGCTCGGCCCGCTGGACGGCATTCCCTATACCGCCAAGGACAGCTACCTGGTGAAGGGGCTGACCGCCGCCTCCGGCAGCCCGGCCTTCAAGGGCCTCGTCGCCCATCGCGATGCCTTCACCATCGAACGCCTGCGCGCCGCCGGCGCGATCTGCCTGGGCAAGACCAACATGCCGCCGATGGCCAACGGCGGCATGCAGCGCGGCGTCTATGGCCGTGCGGAAAGCCCCTACAACGCCGCCTACCTCACCGCGCCGTTCGCCTCGGGCTCCTCGAATGGCGCCGGCACCGCGACCGCCGCCAGCTTCGCCGCCTTCGGCCTGGCCGAGGAAACCTGGTCGAGCGGACGGGGCCCGGCGTCGAACAACGGCCTGTGCGCCTATACGCCGTCGCGCGGGGTGATCTCGGTGCGCGGAAACTGGCCGCTGACGCCGACCATGGACGTCGTGGTGCCGTACGCCAGGACCATGGCCGACCTGCTCGAGGTGCTCGACGTGGTGGTGGCCGAGGACCCCGACACCCGCGGCGACCTCTGGCGGCTGCAGCCCTGGGTGCCGATCCCGGACGTCGCCTCGGTGCGCCCCGCGTCCTATCCGACGCTGGCAGCCGGCAGCGACGCGCTGGCGGGCAAACGCTTCGGGGTACCGCGCATGTACATCAACGCCGACCCCGCCGCCGGCACCAGCGAAAAGCCCGGCATCGGAGGCCCGACCGGGCAACGCATCGAGACCCGTGCCTCGGTGATCGACCTCTGGGAGCAGGCGCGCCGGACCCTGGAAGCCGCCGGTGCAGAAGTCGTCGACGTGGATTTCCCGCTGGTGTCGAACTGCGAAGGCGACCGTCCCGGCGCGCCGACGGTGTTCACCCGCGGCCTGGTCTCGCCGGAATTTCTCCATGACGAACTGTGGGAGCTGAGCGCCTGGGCGTTCGACGACTTCCTGCGCGCCAACGGCGATCCTAAGCTCAACCGCCTGGTCGACGTGGACGGTCCGCAGATCTTTCCCCACGATCCCGGAACCCTGCCCAACCGCGAGGATGACCTGGCGGCCGGTATGGACGAATACGTGAAGATGGCCGAGCGCGGCATCACCCCGTGGGACCGTATCGCCACGCTACCTGACGGCCTGCGAGGGCTGGAGCGGACGCGCAAGATCGATCTGGAAGACTGGATGGACGCGCTCGGCCTGGACGCCGTGCTGTTTCCGACAGTCGCCGACGTGGGCCCGGCCGACGCCGACGTGAACCCGGTTTCGGCGGACATCGCCTGGAGCAACGGCGTCTGGGTCGCCAACGGCAACCTCGCGATCCGCCATCTGGGCGTGCCGACGGTCACGGTGCCGATGGGGGTGATGGCGGACATCGGCATGCCGGTCGGGCTGACCTTCGCCGGCCGCGCCTACGACGACTCGCACCTGCTGCGCCTGGCATCGGCGTTCGAGTCGAGCGGCACCAGGCGTGCGATACCACCGCGCACGCCGCCGCTGTCACGCGGCTGAGGCTCCCGCTCGCCGGACAATGCGCGGCACTTCACGAGGGCGCATCTGGACTACGGATGCGCCCGGCGTACCTACTTCGCGAAGAGCTGGTCGATGTCCTTGAACGCTTTGAACTCCAGCGCGTTGCCGCAGGGATCGAAGAGAAACATCGTCGCCTGTTCGCCGACCTGCCCCTGGAAACGAATGTAGGGCTCGATCACGAACCGGGTTCCGAAGGATTTCAGCCGCTCGGCCAGTGCCTCCCATTCGTCCCACTGCAGCACGATGCCGAAATGCGGCACGGGCACGTCGTGGCCATCCACCGCGTTGGTCCCGGCATGGCGCTGCGAATCGGTCTCGGGGTGTTCGTGGATCACCAGTTGGTGGCCGTAGAAATTGAAATCGACCCAGTGCGCGCTCGAACGGCCCTCCTTTAGACCGAAGGTTTCGCCATAGAAGGTGCGTGCGGCGGCAAGGTCGTGCACGGGAATCGCAAGGTGGAACGGTGAAAGGCTCATCGGCACTCCAGGCATCTCATGGATTTTCGACGCATCCTAATGAGCGAATTCCATAAATAAAAACAATATATATTTCTCAGATTCACAAACAGGATCGATCGAATGATTCGCGAGCTGAAAACGCTCATCGCCGTTTGCCGCGAGGGCACCTTCGCCGCCGCGGGCAAGCAGATCGGGCTCACGCAGGCCGCGGTCAGCGCCCAGATGCAACGCCTGGAGCGCGAACTGGGCTACGAGCTCTTCGACCGCAAGGGCCGCGCGGCGCAACTCAACGCGCGGGGGCGGCAGACGCTTTCACAGGCGCAGGAGCTGATTCGTCTCTATGCCAGCCTCGGCGCGCCCCACGGCCCGCCCGCCCCTGCGCGGGTCAGCGTCGGCCCCCTCGCCGCGGGTGAA
>NZ_JASCPA010000121.1:0-2179 GCF_029959715.1 Pseudomonas sp. PS02288
CGCCCCTTCAGTCGGGGCGCAGTTCCTTCTCGTCCTGGCTGTCCGCCTCGAACAGCCGCTCGAGTTCGGCGCGCGCCTCGCGGGCGGTCTGCATGACCTTCGCCGCATCGTCGTAGACGTGCTGCTGCGCTTCGAGCAGCTGTTCGTCGTGGCGCTTGAAGCGCGCCACCCGCGCCTCGGCCTGGGCCGGGCTGAGCCCCAGCCCGACCAGCATCCGCCGGCTCATCTCCAGGCTGGAGTGGAAGGTCTCGCGCACGGCCTGCGCGTCGAGGTCGACCAGCCGGTGCACGTGCTGGCGGTTGCGCGCGCGGGCGAGGATCTTGATGTGCGGGTAGAGCCGACGCACCAGCGCGGCGGTCTTGATGTTGGTTTCCGGATCGTCGGTAGCGATGACGAAATACTCGGCCTGCTCCACCTTCGCCGCGCGGAGGATTTCCGGCCGCAGCGGGTCGCCGTAGAACACCGGCGCGTGGCCGAAGCTGCGCGAGAATTCGATGGACTCCACCGCCGTATCCAGGGCGACGAAGGAAATCTTCTGCGCGCGCAGTATCCGCGCGATCACCTGCCCCATCCGGCCCATCCCGGCGATCACCACGCGCGGTGAATCGCCGACGATATCGCGGTATTCCTCGGGCACGTCCAACGGTGCCGACTTGGCTTTGGGCAACCGCGACAGGGCCAGCAGGAGCAACGGCGTGAGCGCCATCGACAAGGTGATGGTGAGCACCAGGATGTCGTAGAGTCCCGGATCGAACAGCCCGCGGTCACGGCCGATCTTGAACACCACGAAGGCGAACTCCCCGCCCGCCGCCAGTACCAGGCCGAGCCGCAGCGCGCTTTCGCGCCCGAGGCCGCCGGCCATACGCCCGACGAAATACAGCAACGGCAGCTTCAGCAGGATCAGCAGCAAGGTCAGCTCCAGCACCGCCACCGGCGCGCTGAACAGCAGGCCGATGTTGGTGCCCATGCCGACGCTGATGAAGAACAGGCCGAGCAGCAGCCCTTTGAACGGTTCGATCTGCGCTTCGAGTTCGTGGCGGTACTCGGAGTCCGCCAGCAGCAGCCCGGCGAGGAAGGTGCCGAGCGCCATGGACACCCCGGCCAGCTCCATCAGCCAGGCGGTGCCGATTACCACCAGCAGCGCGGTGGCGGTGGACACCTCCTGCAGGCCGGTCTTGGCGACGATGCGGAACACCGGGCGCAACAGATAGCGCCCGCCGATCACCACGATGGCGATGCTGACGAGAATCTGCAGCCCGTGGGCCAGGTCGTTCTCCGCGTTGTGCTCGACGCCCGCCAGCAGCGGCACCATGGCGATCAGGGGGATCGCCGCGATGTCCTGGAATAGCAGGATGGAGAACGCCAGGCGGCCGTGAGGGCTGTTCAGCTCCTTGCGCTCGGCCAAGCTCTGCAGGCCGAACGCGGTGGACGAGAGCGCCAGCCCCAGGCCGAGCACCGCCGCGGCGTTCAACGGCTGCTCGAAGCCGAGCAATGCCACCGCGCCGATCACCACGCCGGTCAGCAGCACCTGCGCCAGACCGACGCCGAACACCGACTTGCGCATCACCCACAGCCGCCGCGGCGACAATTCCAGGCCGATGATGAACAGCAGCAGCACCACGCCCAGCTCGGAAATCTGCCCGACGCTCTGCGGGTCGCCTGCCAGGCCAAGCACCGCGGGGCCGATGACCACACCGGCCAGTAGGTAACCGAGCACGGCCCCGAGTTGCAGGCGCTTGGCCAGCGGCACGGTGATCACCGCGGCGAGCAGAAAAACCACCGCGGCCTGCAGCAGATTGCCTTCATGGGGCATGGGTCACTCCTGGTCGAAAAGAATCGCCACGCACCCTCCCGGCACGCGCGGCGACATGCTGCCAGCTCAGCGGCGTCGCAGTCGAGGCGCACGTGTTGTCTCAGCCCCAAGTAGCTGCGGCGGCGATATTTCCCAATGCGGATTCAAAGGTGCGCCTACCATCCCGAAGGGTGCGCCGCGCGCACCGATGGAACCTTCGGGTTTACCAGGGCGGCTGAACCTGCGCCGCCGCTGCCTGGCGCATCTGCGCTCGCGGGTTTCACCCGCCCTACAAGATGGCGATGCTTGGTGTAGGACAGGTGAAACCCGCGAGCGGCAATACCGTATCGCCCGACAGGCATACAGGAGGAATGGATCATCGACGAC
>NZ_JASCPA010000122.1:0-2099 GCF_029959715.1 Pseudomonas sp. PS02288
ACGGGCCCACACCCCGCCCCAGCGGGCCGGGGCGCCGGACCCGCCCCCGCGCCAGTGCCAGCCGCTGGCGTTCCCCGCCGGAAAGCCGTGCGCCGTCGGCGCCGGCCGCGGCCTGGCGGCCGCCCGCGAGGCGGGCGACGACCTCCTCCAGGCCGGCCTGGCGCAGCGCGGTATCGACCCGCTCGCCGTCACCGTCGTCGAAGCCGAACACCACGTTCTGCTCGATGCTGTCATCCAGCAGGGCCACGTGTTGCGGGATGTAGGCGATGGTGGGTGACGAGCCTTCGGGCCAGGCGTGGCGGACATGGCCCGACTGTGGCTGGTGAATGCCGCAGAGCAGCTCCATCAGCGTGCTCTTGCCGGTGCCGGACGGGCCGACGATGGCGACCCAGGACGGATGCGCGATGTGCAGCGTCGCCTCGTCGAGCACCGCCGGCAATTGGGGGCCGTGGCGGAAGGTCACCCGCTCGAGGGTGAACGTCGGGGTGTCTGCGACCTGCGCCGTGATGCCCACATGCTGGGTGTAGCTGGCGGCGGCGCGTTCCAGCTCGCCAAGGACCAGCTCGATGTTGTACACCGCGCCGAACAGCGCGGTGCGCGTGCCCAGCACGCTCATCATCGCGGGCAGCAGCGCCCGCGCCACCACGGCGTAGAAGATCAGTTGCGGCAGGAGCAGGTTCAGCGGCCGTCCGGTCAGCATCCACAGCGAGACCACCAGCAGGAGGATGCCCAGTACGGCGAAATCCAGCACCAGTCGCGGCAGCGTCGGGAAGACGGTCAGCTTGACGTTGGCGGCGGCCAGGGCCTCGAGCGAATGGTCGACGTGGCGCAGGAAGAAGCGCTCGAGGTGGTACACGCGAATCTCGCGGAATGAGGCGAAGGCCTCGGCCATGCTGGTGTTCCAGCGCTGCAACGCGGCCTCGCGTGCGTGCGAGGCCTGCTTCTGCCCCTTGCTCAGCAGCCTGTGGGTCAGGGCGTTGAGCAGCAGGAATCCCAGTGCCAGCAGGACGGACGCCAGCGGGTACTGCCAGAGCATCAGCGCGGAGAGGAACACCAGCATCAACGTGGAGGAAATCATCGTCACGCACTGCTGGCTGACGTAGGCGGCATCCACCGCCGTGGCCGCGCAGCGGCGGAAGTAATGGGTACGGCTCTCGCTGCGAAAGCCCATCCAGTCCAGATGCAGGTAGCCCTCCAGCAGGCGGCTGACGGTGTAGCGCTGAACCTGCTGGTTGAAGCGCGCACCGCTCCAGGCCAGCCCGGCCTGGACCATCAGCTTCAGGCAGATCAGCAGGAACAGGCCAAGGCTGAGGGTCGGGATGACCGACCAGCCGAGCCGCTGCAGCGTCGATTCGATCAGTACCGGGCACTGCTCGTTGAGGCAGGCGACGTAGGGAATCACGGTGGCGGCGACGAGCATTTCCAGCGCCGACAGCCCGCAGGCCCAGATCGACACCCAGCACAGCTGGCGCTTGTGCGCCGGCGACAGGAAACGTGACAGCGCGGCGCCGAACTGGCGCAGCTTCCCCCAGTTGTCGTCGAAGTCCTGTCGGGCAGTCATCGCGAGTTCAGCCAGGATCGGACGCTGTGCCGGGGATGGCTCAGCAGGGTCATCGCGCGTTGCCGCTGGTAGGCCAGCAGGCTGGGCCTGGCGTCCGCCGGCAGGAAACGCCGAGCATTGCGCGCGTAGGTGGTGTCGGCGAAGGCGACGTAGTCGACCGTCAACAGGCCGGCATGGAAATGGCTGAAGTCCAGGCGCGAGGCGTCGAACCACAGGTGATTCCACAGGTGCAGGCTGCGGGCATCGTCCGGCAGCGTCACGTTGCGCAGCAGCAGGTCTTCGATGCCCTTTGGTGTCCAGTCCAGCGAATAGAAGGAAGTGGGCGGCTGGATATCCAGCAGGTCGGGGAAGCGCTTGCTGAGGCGGTAAGGCAACAGCGTGGAGTGATTGCTCCAGCTGCCGTCGAATGCCTCTGTCATCGCGTCGAGCCAGTACCGGCAGAATTCGGCACCGGGCGCCGAGGCGATCCAGGCGTTGCACAGCGAGCGGTCGTGCGCCGGGCCCGCGGGGGGCGTTTGCTCGCCGCGGGCGCACAGGC
>NZ_JASCPA010000123.1:0-1638 GCF_029959715.1 Pseudomonas sp. PS02288
CCCAATGTCATCAACCTAAGCTGCAGCCCTGCCCAAGGCAAGCCCCCCGAAGCAGCCAGCCGCCATGGCCGTCGGGCGATGACCAGGCCTCTGCCGCTCAATCAGGCGGTCTAGCTGGGCTGGCGGTGATGTGATCATCGTCTGTTCCGGCTGTCTAGGCGAGATTTCTCGTTCTCCGGACGAGCCTATGCCGACCGCTTGTGGCCAGCTTTTTTGCACGGAGGTTGGGCGGTGGTGTTTCTTCAGCGCGTCGGTTTGTAGCCCTCACAACCTCGGCTGGCTGCGCGTTTGCGTTGGCGCGCAAAGCTACGGCCTGAGCGTACGGCACTGAGGCTTTTAGCCATCAAGGCCAGCACATTGCTCAGCCCCTGAGCACAGTGCCGCACCAGCAGCTCGACCAGGGTATTTTTGAGCCGTGACACGCCTTGGGTGAAGTTGACTTTCCATCGCAGCTTGCGACCTTTGTGGCGCTGTTCGATGACCGGCTGTAGCAGGTGCTGCATCAACAGCGCCAGGTTCTTCAACAGTTGAGCGGCATGAAAGTCCTGCTTTACAGCGGTCACGCTGCGGCCGCTGAAGTTGTCCAGCGTCAGGGTTTGTTTGAGGCGACGGAAATCGGTTTCGATGCCCCAGCGGCGGTGGTAAAGCTCGGCAAACACCTCAGCGGGAAAGGCTTCTCGATCCAGCAGCGAGGTCAGCAATACTTCGCTTTCGCCGTTGGCCAACTCGACCCGGATCAGTCTCAGCTCGATCTGGCTGGCAGGATCAACGCCAGCCTCGGAGCAGAACAGACGTGCTTCAGGATGGTTGGCCACGAAAAGCTGTGTGTCTTCAACTTGGCCAGAGTGTAGAAACGCTTTGACCTGGGCGTTATAGCCACAGGGCAGGCGCATCAGAAAGTGCCGCTGTTGCTGCGCGAACAGCGCGAATAACCAGTGCCCAGGGTAACCACGGTCAAACAGCGTCAGGCTGTCAGCCGGCAGGTGCTCAAGGTGCAGATGGGCACAGTCGCGCTCGCCGACGGTCAGGGGCACGATCAGGCTATGCAAGGTTTGACCGTCAGCGACTTCGTAGAGTGTGGACAAGCGAGCCATGGGAAAGCCAGAGTGACTGCCAAAGAAGGTCGCCATGGTCGACTCCAGGGGTAAATGCACGGTCGAGCCATCCACCGCGAGCACCCTCAGCCCACGCCACTTCTGACGCAGCCCGAAGCAGTCAATTTGTTGCTGCAGGAGGCGATTGAGACTTTCAAATACCTCGGGGTTGAGCTTTTTGCGCGCTTTGCAGAAGGCCTGCGCAGTGACCATTTGCGTCTCAGTCGACGCCTGATTGAGTACGCGATAGAACTGATCGAGTTCGGTTTGCAGGGCCGTGCGCGGCTGATTGAGCAGGAACAGGACGAGGTTCTTGAAGGTGAGCTGGCGTCGGCGGGTAAAGTCTTGAGGATTCTGGCGGTGGGCGGCGATGAAGGCGGGACAATCGAGCGGACTGGTTATTTTTTGTACAATTTTCAAACCAGGGCTTGGCTGGCGGTGTCAAGCGATGCGGTATAGGTAGTCAAAAGGGCTTCTCCCATGCACTGATTTGAGCGCTAATTATATGATATTTATGGATAATTTCCAAAGTTGATGACATTGG
>NZ_JASCPA010000124.1:0-1602 GCF_029959715.1 Pseudomonas sp. PS02288
CTCCTCGGCCTGGCCACGCAGGCGGTCGTAGCGCGCCGTGTTAGCGACGGGGGCTTCCTTGAGCGACAAGTGGGTTTCGACGCTGGGTGGTGGTTCGGTCGCGGCCAGGCGCGCCACGACATTGAGGATGTGTTCGGCGCTCAGGCTGCCGCTCTCCAGTACCAGCTCAACGGCTACCAGCACGGCATCGAGCCCGGCGACCGGTACGGCAGCCAGAACTTGCGCCATGATCCGGTCACCGCCGGCATGACGCCCCAGACCGTGCTTAAGCTGACGCAGCGGCGCCGGCAGATCAGCAAAGGGCGCGCCGTTGCGCAGCGCACCGGGCTTGCGTTCGATCAGCGGGAGGTAGTGCTGCCAGTCATAGCTGACCTGGTCGCGATCCAGCAAGCGGACATGGCTGGCGATCAGCGCGTCGTCAGCCACCACCTCGATTCGCGTCGGATACAAACGGCTGCTGACCCACTTACCCGCGTACTCACACGGCACCGAGTAGCGGTTGCGCCCGACGCTGACCAAGCAGGTGCTGGAGACCCGCGCAGGCCGCTCGACGTAACCGTCGAATGGCGCTGGCACAGGCATCAGTTCAGCGCGCTCCAACTCAAGCACTTCGGCCACACTCAGCCCGCTGTATTGAGGGTGCGTCAGCTCGTTCCAAAGCGCGCGGCAGCGCTGGCCCAGCCAGGCATTGAGTTCCTCGAAGGAGTGAAACTGACAGTCCTGGGCGTCTAGCCAGATACGCCTGCGGCTGTCTTGCACGTTCTTTTCAACGATGCCCTTTTCCCAACCAGCGGCGACGTTGCAGAAGTCCGGATCGAACAGGTAATGCGCGCACATCACCGCAAAGCGTGCATTCACCGCCCGGCCTTTGCCCTTATTGACCTTGTCGACGGCGGTCTTCATGTTGTCGTAGATGCCCCGGCGCGGCACGCCGCCCAAGGCGCCGAACGAGCGTGTATGGGCGTCAAATAACATCTCATGGCCCTGGCTCGGATACGCCACAAGCCAGAACGCACGGCTGGCACACAGCTTCAGATGTGCCACCTGCATACGCCGGTAAATGCCGCCGACCAGCAAGCCTTCCTCGCTCCAGTCAAACTGAAACGCCTCGCCAAGAGCAAAGGTCAGCGGCACAAAGGCCTGCGACGCCTTGCCCTGTCCCCCTCGCCAGGCACGGATAAACGCGGTGAGCTGGCTGTAGCCACCGTCATAACCATCGGCTTTGATTTGCGCCAACAGCGCCTTGGCACTGCGCCGCTGTTGCTTGGGGCGCAGCGAATCGGCTTTTAGCGCCTGCTCCAGCGTGGCGTGAAAAGGGCTGAGTTTGTTGAAGATCGCGCGGCGTTGGTAGACCGGCGGCTTGGCCTCAGGTGCTCTGACCCACTTGCGAATCGTGTTGCGCGCCAACCCGGTGCGCTTGGCTATCTCATGCAGCGACAGCTTGTCGCGGAAATACATCCGGCGAATTTTGCCCATCATTTCCATACTGATCACCCTGTGTTCTCCTGCTCAAAAATTGAGCAGAAGCAGTTGAACACCTGGGTCAGTTTTCAGTCGGCAGAACAGCCTCTACTGGGTCAGTTTTCGGTCAGCGGCAACAGA
>NZ_JASCPA010000125.1:0-1199 GCF_029959715.1 Pseudomonas sp. PS02288
CTAGGGATGGTCTGAAAAAGACTTCCCGAATCTGGTGAAATACGCCGATCCCGTTGCCCGAGTTTCCCGATGAAGCAAATGACCTTCGCCGACGCCGAGTACGCCGGCAAGCGCAAGCAGACCCGCAAAGAGTTGTTCCTGATCGAGATGGATCAGGTGGTGCCGTGGAAGGGTTTGATTGCCCTGATCGAGCCGCACTACCCCAAGGGTGAAGGTGGTCGTCCGGCGTATCAGCTGATGGCGATGCTGCGCGTACATTTGATGCAGAACTGGTTCGGCTACAGCGATCCGGCGATGGAGGAGGCGCTGTACGAGACCACAATCTTGCGCCAGTTTGCCGGGCTGAACCTAGAGCGTATTCCCGACGAAACCACCATCCTCAATTTCCGTCGCCTGCTGGAGAAGCACGAGTTGGCGGCCGGGATTCTGGCGGTGATCAATGGTTACCTGGGCGATCGGGGCCTGTCGCTGCGCCAGGGCACCATCGTCGATGCCACGCTGATCCATGCGCCGAGTTCGACCAAGAACAAGGACGGTAAGCGTGACCCGGAAATGCACCAGACCAAGAAGGGCAATCAGTATTATTTCGGCATGAAGGCCCACATCGGCGCGGATGCCGAGTCTGGCCTGGTGCACAGCGTGGTGGGGACGGCAGCCAACGTTGCTGACGTTACCCAGGTCGACAAACTGCTGCATGGAAAGGAAAACATGGTCGGCGCCGACGCGGGTTACACCGGCGTAGAGAAACGCCCGGAACATGAAGGCCGGGAGGTGATCTGGCAGATTGCGGCCCGCCGCAGTACGTACAAGAAGCTGAATAAGCGCAGTGCGCTGTACAAAGCCAAGCGCAAGATCGAGAAATCCAAGGCCCAGGTGCGCGCCAAAGTCGAGCACCCGTTCCGGGTGATCAAGCGCCAATTCGGCTACGTGAAGACACGCTTCCGTGGCCTGGCGAAGAACACCGCGCAGTTGGTGACACTGTTCGCGCTGTCGAACCTGTGGATGGCGCGCCGACATTTGCTGACGAATGCAGGAGAGGTGCGTCTGTAATGCGGGAAATGGCCGGCGCGAGGTGCTCGCGCCGGCTATAAATCCGGAAAGAGGGGATGATTTGATCGTTTTCTAGCCGAATCACCGTTTTGAAATCGGCAAGGGCTGGAGTCAGCCAGAAATACCTGACTACTTCAGACCATCCCTAG
>NZ_JASCPA010000126.1:0-1094 GCF_029959715.1 Pseudomonas sp. PS02288
TTTTTCGGGGGCGGCGGCTGTTGTTAAAACGCGACTCGCCCGGGCCCCCCCCACACGGGGGGGGGCACGGTGAGCGGCCGTCAGGCCGCCAGTGGCTTGCTGCGCGACCAGATCAGGTCGTGCGTGCCGTCCTCGCCTTCGATCAGGCGGGCATAGACAGTCGCCGGGAACGAAGGATCGTCGAGGGTCACGGACACATAGGGCCGTTCGGCCTTGCTGACTTTTTGCCACCCCGCGCCGATGTCGTGGCCCGCCGCCTGCACGCGGAAGTCGGGGGCGCTTTCGTTGTCGCCCTTGTCGTTGGGAACCAGCTTGACCTTGACGTTGAGCGTCAGGGTGCGGAGTGTGCCGGTGTAACCGTCTTTGTCTGCTGTGAAGGTGCCGATGTTGGCCATGATGATTTCTCCTGCGGGTAACCAAGGTCGCGCCCATCGCGTCCTTGTTGCGATCCGTCCGGCGGTAGCTGGGCTGGCCGCACCGCTTGCGGTCGAAACGTAGTGGAGAACCTGGAAGCGAAAAGAATCTGTCCCGCGAGGAATGCGCGCAGCGCAGGGGAAATTGTTTTCGCTGGAAGGTTGCGGCCACGAAGCCCAAGGCGCAGCCGTGCCACCGCCAGGATTCACAACGAGGCAAGGACGCAGGGGCCGACCGTCCCGCCAAGGAGAGATGGCCGACTCGGCATCCCCGCATGACGGCTGCACCGGCTTGTGCTCTGACGCGGGTCAGGTCAATGCTCCAATGACCGAGTGGAAGCGCCCCTGCCGCAGCCTTGGACGGCGGGCTTGAGGCGTGGTGTGGAAGCTCCATAGCGAGGCCGGGCGGCGTGTCCGTGAACCGTCCTTCGTGGCGTGGTTGCGCTGAACCGCCAGCGTCGAGGACGGCACGCTTTGGCACAACCTGCCGCAGCAAGCCGGGGCGTAGCCCCACAAGCCCCGTCCATTGCGGGGTGCCATCGAAACCTTGCCCGCGTCAGCGGGCGCCGATCGCCGTACCACGTGCAAGGCACTTGCGCGCTCGCCACGTCGCCGCCTGGTCGAAGGCGGCGACGGGGCGATTTTGCTTTGGGCGCTGGAACCGGGGGGGGGCCCCCCCCC
>NZ_JASCPA010000127.1:0-863 GCF_029959715.1 Pseudomonas sp. PS02288
TTTAAAATCCGCCGCGGGGGGGGC
Source organism: Pseudomonas sp. PS02288 (assembly GCF_029959715.1). NCBI lineage: Bacteria > Pseudomonadati > Pseudomonadota > Gammaproteobacteria > Pseudomonadales > Pseudomonadaceae > Pseudomonas > Pseudomonas sp. PS02288. The sequence goes on from NZ_JASCPA010000127.1 coordinate 25, forward strand.
CGGGGGCCCCCGGGCGCCGGCGGGTGGGGGGGGGGGGGCGCCCGCGGCTCAGGGCGCGATTTCTTCCGGTTCGCCGGGGAGCTGGCGTCTCTTCTTGGTCAGCCCTGTGTGGCGCACGTCGGTGCCGCGCACCAGGTAGATCACCAGTTCGGCGATGTTGCGCGCGTGGTCGCCGATCCGCTCCAGCGAGCGCAGCGCCCAGATCACGCTGAGCACGCGGGAAATCGAGCGCGGGTCTTCCATCATGTAGGTGACCAGTTCGCGCAGCGCGGTCTTGTACTCGCGGTCGACGGTCTTGTCGTACTGCGCCACCGACAGCGCCAGGTCGGCATCGAAGCGGGCGAAGGCGTCCAGCGCTTCCTGGACCATCTTGCGCACCTGGCCGCCAATGTGGCGCACCTCGACGTAGCCGCGCGGGGACGTGCCGTCTTCGCAGAGATCGATGGCGCGCTTGGCGATCTTGGTCGCCTCGTCGCCGATCCGCTCGAGGTCGATCACCGACTTGGAGATGCTGATGATCAGGCGCAGGTCCGACGCCGCCGGTTGGCGCCGGGCGAGGATGCGCACGCATTCTTCGTCGATGTTGCGCTCCATCTGGTTGATCTGGTCGTCGATCTCGCGGACCTGCTGGGCGAGGCCGGTGTCGGCGTCGATCAGCGCGTTGACCGCGTCGTTGACCTGCTTCTCGACCAGGCCGCCCATCGCCAGGAGGTGGCTGCGCACTTCCTCCAGTTCGGCGTTGAATTGCTGGGAGATGTGTTGGGTATGGCCGTCTTTGTTGATCATTCTCTAACTCCGCGAAAAAACGGTAGGGTGCGCCGCGCGCACCAGTGGCGAGT
>NZ_JASCPA010000128.1:0-677 GCF_029959715.1 Pseudomonas sp. PS02288
CCGGTAGCGCGTAGGGCACCACGTGTTCCTTGTGGTACAGGCAGCCGCTGATCAGCGGCTGGTCCGGGTCGCCTTCGAGAAAGCTCACCAGCACTTCCATGCCGACCCGCGGGATGGCGATGCCGCCGTAGCGGTCGCCCGCCCAGCTGCTGGACACCCGCAGCCAGCAGCTGGTCCGGTCGTCGGCCTGGCCGTGGCGGTCCCAGAAGAACTGCACCTTGACCCGGCCGTATTCGTCGCAGTGGATTTCTTCGCCGGGCGGGCCGGTGACTACCGCGCTCTGGCTGCCGAGGATGCGTGGCTTGGGATGGTTCAAGGGCGGGCGGTAGGGCACGTCCCAGGGCAGGGCGCTGAAGTGGTTGCGGTAGCCTTGGGTAAAGCCTTCTGCCTGGTCCTGATGAATCGACTCTTCCAGCACTTGCGGTTGCTTGCCTTCGTGGAGCACTTCGTCGAGCAGCCAGAGCTGGTTCCAGGCGCTGCGCGGATGGGCGGCGAGGTCGAGGAAGTGGCCGCTGGAGAGCGTGGGCTGATCGCTGTCGCCTTCGGCCAACTGGTAGTCGGCGCGATGACGTTCCAGGGCGCGCTTGGCCAGGTGCTTGCCGCGGCTCCGATCGACGAAACGGCCGGGATAGTCGTAGTCCTCGAGGTCCGGCTGGGCGTCGCTGCGGGCTTCGCTC
>NZ_JASCPA010000129.1:0-664 GCF_029959715.1 Pseudomonas sp. PS02288
AGGGTGAGTCGAACACAGCCTCGTCCAAGTGGCTGCTCGAACACCTGCTGGAACAAGAGCACACAGATCGCGCCATGCGCTCGGTGAGCCACCAGATGAACATGGCCAAGCTGCCGATGCACCGCGACCTGGCCGGCTTCGACTTCAGCGCCTCCAGCGCAGACGCTCGTTTGATCAGCGAACTGGCCAGTCTGGCCTTTACCGACACCGCGCAGAACGTGGTGCTGATCGGTGGGCCTGGCACCGGTAAAACCCACCTGGCCACTGCGCTGGCCGTGTCCGGCATCACCCGGCACGGCAAGCGCGTGCGCTTCTACTCCACGGTCGATCTGGTCAATCTGCTGGAGCGCGAAAAGCACGACGGCAAAGCCGGGCGGATCGCCCAAGCTCTGCTGCGCATGGATCTGGTCATCCTCGACGAACTGGGTTATCTGCCCTTCAGCCAGGCCGGCGGTGCGTTGCTGTTTCACCTGCTATCCAAGCTGTACGAACACACCAGCGTGGCGATCACCACCAACCTGAGCTTCGCCGAATGGCCGAGCGTGTTCGGCGACGCCAAGATGACCACCGCCCTGCTGGATCGGCTGACCCACCACTGCCACATCGTCGAAACCGGTAACGAGTCCTATCGCCTGCAACACAGTAGCTTGGCGGCCCAGGCCAA
>NZ_JASCPA010000012.1:0-87505 GCF_029959715.1 Pseudomonas sp. PS02288
ACTGACGGGCGGCCCGCACGGTCGTCCCGCCTGCCGGAAGCTGCAGTCGGGACGAACGTGCGGGCAACCTTCTGGCCCTCCGCCCGCAGGCGCTCGTCGGAAACCGGCGACTGCGCTTAAAGATTTGCCCTCGTTCGGCCGAGTACCTCAGGAATGGCGCGTTCCATAACGCGCCGATTACAAGGGAGGTGGTCACGACTCCCCCGTTCCCGAGAGGCTCTTCCTATGTCCCTACGTACCTCCTTGCGTGCGCAGATTCTCACCCTGCTGAGCGGCAGCCTGGCGTTGATCCTGGTGATTGCGCTGGTCAGCTTCCACGTCCTTTCGGACAAGCTGCAGGCCTATCAGGGACTGATCCAGGGGCCCCTTCAGGCCACCCAACTGATGGACCAGGCGAATCTGGAGTTCAAGACCCAGGTGCAGGAGTGGAAGAACGTGCTGTTGCGTGGCAAGGACGACGCAGCGAGGACCAAGTACTGGAACCAGTTCGTCGCGCAGGAAGCCAAGGTACAGAAAATACTCTCTGAGCTGCCCGCCGTGGTTGGCGACGATCCCGCGTTCGTTGGGCAGCTCGACACACTGCGCCGCGAGCACCAGAGCATGGGCCAGTCCTACCGCAAGGGCCTGGAGGCGTTCATCGCTTCCGGCGCCGATCCCGTCGCCGGCGATGCGTCGGTAAAGGGCGTGGACCGGGCCGCCAGCGAGCAGATGAGCGCGCTGGCGGAGGGCCTGAAGACGGAGAGCGACAGGCATTCGCTTGACATCGGCGCGGCTGCCGACCGCACCATCAGCCTGGGCGCCCTGTTCATGGTGCTGTCGAGCGTGTTCGTCGGCCTGTTCAGCATCTGGCTGGTGAACCGCAGCCTGATCACGCCGATTCGCCAGCTGATCGCGCACATCGCACAACTGAGCAAGGGCAATTTCGGCGAGCGGGTGTCGGTCGAGCGCCAGGACGAACTCGGCCACCTCGCCGTGGCGGCCAATACCCTGCGGGACTTCCTGGCCGATACCTTCCACAAGTTGAAACTCAGCACCAGTGCCCTGGACAACGCCAGCGGCGAGCTGAACGCCATCGCCGCGCTGATGGCCGAGGGAACCCGCGAGCAGTTCGATCGCACCGATCAGGTCGCCACGGCCATGCATGAGATGTCGGCGACCGCCCAGGAGGTGGCGCGTCACGCTGCCGAGGCGGCGCAGGCCGCCGATCGGGCCGACAACTCGGCCCAGGACGGCGAAGGCGCGATGCAGCTGACCATCCAGACGATCACCCAGATCCGCAACGACATTGCCAGAACCGCCGACGTCGTTCGCCAGCTGGAAAACGACAGCGGTCGTATCAGCAAGGTGCTGGAGGTGATTCGCGGCATCGCCGAGCAGACCAATCTGCTGGCCCTCAACGCTGCCATCGAAGCCGCGCGTGCCGGAGATGCAGGCCGTGGCTTCGCCGTGGTCGCCGACGAGGTAAGGACGCTGGCGCAACGGACCTCGGAGTCGACGGCCGAGATCCACCAGATCATCGACACCGTGCAGACCGGTGCGGTGAACGCGGTGCGTGCCATCGAGGACGGCCAGGCGCGGACGGAGAGCGGTGTCGAGCAGGTGACCAATACCGGGGCGATGCTGCGTTCCATCACCGAGGCGGTGGAGTCGATCCGCGACATGAACCGGCAGATCGCGACGGCCGCCGAAGAGCAGACCTCGGTGGCCGAAGATATCTCGCGCAACCTCACCGAGATCACCTCCATCGCCAGCTCCAACCAGCAGAACGTGCAGCGTACCGAGCATGCCGCCAATCAGTTGCACGGCCTGTCCCGCGACCTGACCGCCGTCACCGCGCGGCTGGGTGGAGGCGACCAGGCGTGACCGGCAACCGTTTCGGCCTTCGGTGATTCGAACCAGGCGACGTGCTACGTCCCGTCGCCTCGGCCGCCGCAGGATCGTGCAAGCAACCGGCAGGAATCGGATAACCCCGCATTGCCCGAGCCCTTACCCTCGATCTCAGTACCGCTTCGGTGGGAATTCCGAATCGAGCGAGGAATCAGCCATGCACAGTCATCAGGAAAAAGTCGTCCTCATCACCGGCGCCAGCAGCGGTATCGGCGAAGCCACCGCGCGGCTGCTGGCCAGCCAGGGCGCCAGGGTCGTCCTCGGCGCGCGGCGCACGGAGCGCCTGCAAGTCATCGCCGACGAAATCCGCGCGGCGGGCGGCGGCGCCGAGGTCCGTTCGCTGGATGTCACACGTATGGAGGACGTGCAGGCCTTCGCCGACTTCGCACTGGAGTTGCACGGGCGCGTCGACGTGCTGGTGAACAACGCCGGGGTGATGCCGCTTTCCCGGCTCGACGCGCTGAAGATCGAGGAATGGAACCGGATGATCGACGTGAACATCCGTGGCGTGCTGCACGGGATCGCGGCGGTCCTGCCGTCCATGCAGCAGCGGCGGTCGGGCCAGATCATCAACATCGCCTCGATCGGCGCCTACGCGGTCAGCCCGACGGCGGCGGTCTACTGCGCGACCAAATATGCCGTCCGCGCGCTGTCCGAAGGGTTGCGCCAGGAGGTCGGCGGCGACGTGCGGGTCACCGTGATCGCGCCCGGCGTGACCGAGTCGGAGCTGGCCGACAGCATTTCCGACGAGGGCGGACGCGCCGAGATGCGCGAGTTCCGCAAGATCGCGATCCCGGCGTCGGCCATTGCCCGCGCCATCGCTTACGCCGTCGAGCAGCCGGCGGACGTGGACGTCAGCGAGCTGATCGTGCGGCCTACCGCCAGCCCGTTCTGACCCGGCGCTGCGTGGGTCGCCGCCTGCGCAGCGCTTACGCCGGGCGGGTGCCGAGCATCGACTCCCGCGCGGCGAACGCCTCCTGGAAGGCCGCCAGCCGGGGCGAGGCGTCTCTCCAGGCCAGATCGCCGAAGCGAAAATCCAGATACCCCAGGGCGCAGGCCACGCTGATCTGCGCGATGTCCGGCGGCCCCTGCAGTTCGCCGGCGTGTTCGTCCAGCACCGCCAGGGCGCGACCGATCTTGCCCAACTGGCCTTCGGCCCAGTCGTCCCACTGCCGCTCGGCCGGGCGCACCGCGCGCTCGTAGCGCACCAGCAACGCCGCCTCCATCAGGCCGTCGGCCAGCGCCGCCAGGCGCAGGGTCCGCCAGCGCGTGGCGGGTTCTGTGGGGTACAGCGGCGCGCGGTCGTGCAGGCTGTCGAGGTATTCGCAGATCACCCGGCTATCGAACAGCGCCTCGCCGTCGTCGGTCAGCAGCACCGGAACCTTGCCCAGCGGATTGAAGCGGTTGACCCGCTCGTTGAGGGTGGTCGGCAGCACAGCCGTATCGATCAGCTCGATGCGTTGCAGTAGCCCGGTTTCGCTGGCCACTACCCGGACTTTCCGGGCGAATGGCGAGGCGGCGGCATGGATGAGTTGCATGGCAAGGTCCTGTTGGCGTTGTCCGGGTTGTTCCGGAGGTGGGGGAGGCTTAGGCTCCGTGGCACTTTAGCTGGGTGAATGCCTCATGGTCATGGACAGGAAAATCAATGTCGCCTCGGTGCGCATGCAACCGCTGGACCCGCTCGACCCTTCCCTGGAGCTGCTGCACTTCGGTTTCCGCGGGCTGACGGTGGACGCGGACCGGTTTCTCGCCACCCTTGGACTGTCGCGGGTGCATCACCGCATCCTCTATGTCATCGCGCGTTCCGAGGAGATCAACGTCGGCGACCTGGCCGCCACCCTGGGTGTCAGCAAGCAGGCGCTGCACCGGCCGCTGACCCATCTGTTCGAGCGCGAGCTGGTTGGATACACGCGCCAGGCGGGGCGTCACCGCTTCAAGCTGCTGGTTCTCAGCGACAGCGGCGAGGCCGTGGAGCGGCAGGCGTCGGAGCTGGAGCGGCGCGCTCTGCGCGAGGCATTCGCCGCCACCGACGCGGCGGGCCGCGACGCCTGGGATGCGGTGATGCGCGCGCTCGCCGAACGCCTGAACTGACCGGCTCAGGTGATGCGGTCGCGCACCACGATGCACTTGGCCTGTGGCGCGACCAGTGCTTCGGGCGCGTCCTCGCAGGAGACCACCGTCGGGCTGACCAGCAGCGGGTCGCAGCGCCCGCTGCCGACCAGGTCGAACACCGTGGGAATGTGCGGGCGCACGTTGCACACCCCTACCGACAGGGTGACGTCGCGCAGGTACATGCCGAACAGCGGAATCTTCGGGTCCTCGAAGATGATTCCGATGCACGAGCAGTGCCCGCCGGGCGCCAGGGCGAGCAGTCCGCGGTGCAGCGCCTGCGGATCGCGGGTGGCTGAAATCACCACGTCGTAGCTTTCGTCGAGGGTTTCCCCCGGCTCGACGTTGGCCCCGCTGCGCAGCGCCAGCGCCCGTCGGTAGTGGCTGTCGTCCAAGTAGTCGACGCTGCCGGCGCCCGCCGCGACGGCCATCTGCACCGCCAGGACGCCGAGGCTTTCCGTTCCGCCCACCACCAGCACGCGGGCCTCGTCGCGCGCCGCGATCGGCCGGCTGGCGGCGACCCAGGCATCGGTCAGGTTGTCGCTGGCACTGGCGACCGCCAGCGGATTCAATCCCGGAGGCAGCGGCACCAGCATCGCGTCGGCGAAGGGAACCTCCACCACCTCCGAGAACAACCCGCCCCAGTGGCCGCCCGCGGGTACGCCGTAGGCCGCGTGGCGAGGCACCGCGGTGCAGGCCGTGGCACGGCCGGCGAGGCATTGCCGGCACTGCCCGCAGGCGATCTTCCAGGGCACCGAAACCAGGTCGCCGCGGCGCACGCTCGTCACCTCGTCGCCCACTTCGAGCACTTCGGCGACGCACTCATGGCCGAGGGCGAAGGGCGGCTTGAAGGGCGTGACGCCGGCGATCAGGCGCCGGTCGAGGTCGCAGGAGGCGGAGGCGATGGGCCGGACCAGCGCGCTGCCCGGTCCGGAAAGGCGGGGCGAGGGCGCGTCCACCCAGGCAAGGCGGCCGGCGCCGAGAACCCTGAGTTCCTGCATCGGCTCACCCCTTGATCATGAAGGTGGTGGTGCCCTTGGCGCAGAGCTTGCCGGCGCCATCGAGCACGTGGGCATCGCAGATCGCCAGGCTGCGCGTGCGTTCCACCAGCCAGCCTTCCACCCGATAGGTTTCGCCCGCCGTCAGCGGGCGCAGGTATTTGACGTTGAGGTCCACGGTGGAGTGGGCGGTGGTCGCCTCCAGCGTGGAGAACAGCGCGAGCGCCGCGGCGCCGTCCAGGCAGGTGGCGGCGAAACCGCCATGCACCGCGCCCGCCGGGTTGAGATGACGGCCGTCGGGCCGCGCCTCCAGGGTGATCCGCCCTGGCTCCACCGCGACGGCCGTGACGCCCATGGTTTGCCCGATGGAGGGAGCCGGAAGCTCCCCGCGAATCAATGCACGCAAGGCCTGCAGGCCGGAGATTTCCGCTTCGATCATGCTGCGCTGTCCTCATCGACGTATCCCGCGCGGCGGGATGGATGCCGATAAGCTATACGCCGCTCGGTCATCAAGTCAACTTTGTTGATTTGATGGCTTCGAAGTTGAAATCACCCGCGCGGGCGCCGCGCGTCAGCGCCGGTTGGCGATGAAGTCCGCCGCGCGCTCGCCGATCATGATGCATGGCGCGTTGGTGTTGCCGCTGATCAGCGTCGGCATGATCGAGGCATCGGCGACCCGCAGGTTGTCCACGCCGCGCACCTTCAGGTACGGGTCGACCACCGCCATGGCGTCGCTGCCCATCTTGCAGGTGCCGACCGGGTGGAACACGGTGGCGGCGTAGTCGCGCAGGTGCGCCAGCAGTTGCTCGTCGCTCTGCACCTGCGGGCCGGGAAGCATCTCGGCGCCGCGCAGGCCGTCGAACTCCGGCTGGGCGAGGATGCGCCGGGCGAGTTTCACGCCTTCGACCAGTACCTTGGCGTCCTCGGGATCGGCGAGGAAGTTGAAGTCGATCTCCAGGCTGCGGCCGGCGCCCAGGCGCACTTCGCCGATGCTTTTCGGGCGCAGCACGCAGGTGTGGATGGCGTAGCCATGGCCCCACTCGAACAGCCGTCCGCGGTGGCTGCGGTAGCCGGGCACGAAGTGCATCTGCACGTCGGGCAGGGTGTCCGACAGCGGGGTGCGGGCGAAGCCGCCGGCCTCGACGTAGTTGGTGGTCAGCCAGCCGGTCTTGCGCGCCAGGTACTTGAACGGTGCGGCCAGGATCTTGGGCAGCGCGCCGATGGAGAAGCCGAGCGACAGCGGGCTCTTCGAGCGCACCGTGACCAGGCCGTCGATGTGGTCCTGGAGGTTCTTGCCGACGCCGGGCAGGTCGACCTTGCAGGCCACGCCGGCGGCTTCCAGTTCGGCTTTCGGGCCGATGCCGGAATTCAGCAGCAGGTGCGGCGAGCCCAGCGCACCGGCGCAGAGGATGGTTTCGCGGCTGCAGTGCAGGGTGCGCCACTGGCCGTCCTGCTGCAGTTCCAGGCCGCTGACGCGGTTGCCGTCGAGGATCAGCCGGCCGACCTGGCAGCCGGTGAGCACGCTGAGGTTCGGCCGCTCGAGGATGGGATGGACGAAGGCGCGGTAGCTGGACAGGCGCCTGGCGTCCTTCTGCGTGACGTTGTACAGGCCGACACCTTCCAGCGTGCCGCCGTTGAAGTCATCGTTGCGGCGCAGGCCGAGGCGCTCGCCGGCGCGGATGTAGATGTCCGACAGCGGGTTGGGGTCGCGCGGGCGATCCACCAGCAGTTCGCCCTGGGTGCCGTGGTAGAGCGGCGACTGGCCGAGGCGGTTGCCTTCGGAGCGCTTGAACCATGGCAGCACGTCCTGCCAGCCCCAGCCGGGGCAGCCGGCGCTTTCCCAGCGGTCGTAGTCGCTGGCGTCGCCACGGATGTAGATCATGCTGTTCATCGCGCTGGAGCCGCCCAGTGCCTTGCCGCGCGGGGTGTGCAGGCTGCGTCCGGCGAGGTTCTTCTGCGGCGCGGAGAAGTAGTTCCAGCTGAAGATCTTGCTCTTGTACAGGGTGATGGTGCCGGCCGGCGTCTGCACCCGCGGGCTGGCGTCGCTGCCGCCGGCCTCTATCAGGCACACGCGCACGCCCGGGTCGGCGCTCAGGCGGTTGGCCAGCACACAGCCGGCGGAGCCGGCGCCGACGATCAGGTAGTCATAGGTGTGTTCGGTCATGCAAGCCTCGAGGAGCCGTAGGGTGCGCCGTGCGCACCGGTTTGCAAGGGTGGGATCGGTGCGCATGGCGCACCCTACGAAAGGCGAAGTCCAAAGGGAGCTGTAGGGTGCGCCGCGCACCGGTTCGGACGGGCGCAGATCGGTGCGCATGGCGCACCCTACGCGGGGTGCTCAGTGCACCTCTTCCAGGTCGTCGTGCAGCAGGCCGAGGATGTGCCGTTTCATGCGGATGAATTCCGGCTCCATGACCACGTCCAGGGTGCGCGGGCGCTCGATCGGCACGTCGAGAATTTCCTTGATCCGGCCGGGGCGCGCGCCCATCACGTAGATGCGGTCGGCGAGCAGGATCGCCTCGTCGATATCGTGGGTGACGAACACCACGGTCTTCTTGCTGTTGCCCCACACCTGCAGCAGCAGTTGCTGCATCTGCAGGCGGGTCTGGCTGTCGAGGGCGCCGAAGGGTTCGTCCATCAGCAGGATCTGCGGGTCGTTGGCCAGCGCGCGGGCGATGGCGACGCGCTGCATCATGCCGCCGGAGAGCTGCTTGGGATAATGCTCGGCGAACTTGGCCAGGCCGACCTCGCCCAGGTAGAACTCGACGATGGTGCGGATTTCGTCCTGCGGCAGGCCGCGACGCTTGAGGCCGAATTCGATGTTCTGCCGAACCGTCAGCCAGGGGAACAGGGTGTAGCCCTGGAACACCATGCCGCGGTCGGCGCCGGGGCCCTCGACCTTCTGCCCGCCGACGTAGATGTCGCCCTCGGTCGGCTCGTTGAGGCCGGCGGTGAGGTAGAGCAGGCTCGACTTGCCGCAGCCGGAGGGGCCGACGATCACCGCGAACTGCCGGTCCGGCACCTCGAAGGAGACGCGGTCCAGGGCGGTGAAGGTTTCCCCCTTCGGCGACTGGTAGCGCAGGCTGACGTTGTCCACCCGCAGGCGCGCGGCGACCTCGGCGTACTCGCTGAGCGGCGGCATGATGTAGGGTTTCTTGGCTACTGCGCCCATGCGGCAATCCTCAGTCGAAGCAGACGGAACAGTTGATCGGTAATCAGCCCGAGCAGGCCGATGATGGCGATGGCGAGGAAGATCACGTCGACCTGGAAACCACGCATGGCCTTGAGGCTGATGTAGCCCAGGCCGCTCGAGGCGGCGACCAGCTCGGCCACCACCAGGTAGGTCCAGGCCCAGCCCATGGTCACCCGAAGGGTGTCGAGAATGCCCGGCAGCGAGGCCGGGCCGAGCACGTGCAGGACCACGTCGCGGCGGCTGGCGCCGAGGGTGTAGCTGGCGTTGATCAGGTCTTTCTGCACGCCCTTGGAGACGTCGGCGATCATCACCAGTTGCTGGAAGAACACGCCGAAGATGATCACCGCCACGCGCTGCTCCAGGCCGATGCCGATCCACAGGATGAACAGCGGCACGAAGGAGGTCACCGGCAGGTAGCGGATGAAGTTGACCAGGGGTTCGAGGAACGCCTGGACGATGCGGAAGCTGCCCATCAGCAGGCCGAGCGGCACCGACACCAGCGACGACACGACGAAGCCGATCAGCACCACTTCCAGGCTGGCCAGCACGTGCTTGCTCAGCGTGCCGTCGCCGGCCAGGCGGGCGCCGGCGGCGAGCACGTCGCCCGGCGTCGGCAGAAACATCGACGGCACCACGCCGCCGTAGGAAAACCCGGCCCACAGGCCGAAGACCAGCAGCCAGCAGAGGGTGCCGGCGCCGAGCACGAGCTTGCCCGGCAGTTCGACTTTGGGTGTCAGGCAGCGCTGCAACCAGGATTTTTGCGTGGCCATGAACCACCTCGTGTTGCGGATATTGAAAAGGCCCGCGGGCGTCCGCCGCCGCCAGGGCCGGCTCGCGGGCGATCAGTGCCTGAACGGCATCGCCAGCGAGCGGGCTCTGCAAAAGGGCGGACGGATACCCGCGGCTGGAGCGCTTAGGGTTTGACGAAGGAGGTGTCGACCAGGTCTTCGTACTTCACGTCGTACGGCTTGCCCTGCAGGCTGCTCCAGGTCTCGTTGGCCAGGCTGATGATGCCGGCGATGTCGCCGGCCTTGCCGGGCACGCCGAGCAGCTTCCGGTTATCCGCTGCGTCGAGGAACTTCACGCCCTTCGCGGCTTCCGCCAGGTCCTCGGGTTTCGACAGGTAGCCGCCGACGCCCTTGGCCATGATTTCGTAGGCTTCCTTCGGATGGGTCTTGGTGTACTCGACCGCCTTCAGCACGCCGGCCACCAGTGCCTTGACGTCTTCCGGCTGCTTCTCGATCACGCCGCAATCCAGCGCCACCACGTCGACGATCACGCCGGGCGTGCTGCTGCTGTCGACCAGCACGTTGCCGGCGCCTTTCTGCTTGACCATGGTCAGGTTCGGTTCCCAGGTCACGGCGGCCGGTACGCGGCCGGCGATGAAGGCGGAGGCGGCGTCATCGGCGGTCATGTTCTGCACTTCGACATCGGCCATGCTCATGCCGGCGTGCTTCAGCAGGTAGGACAGCCAGAACTGCGACACCGAGCCCTCGTTGACCGCCACCGACTTGCCCTTCAGGCCCTTGATGTCGGTGATGTCCTTGCTCACCACGATGCCGTCGCCGCCGTGGGATTCGTCCAGCGCGACCACCGCCTTGAAGCAGAAGTCCTTGGAGCGGTACTTGAGGATCTCGTCGATGGTGGACGCCGAGCCGGTGAGTTTCCCCGACGCCTGGGCGGCCATGTACATCGAGGCTTCCTCGATGGTGGTCAGCTCCACGTCGAGCCCGGCGTCCTTGAAGTAGCCGAGGTCGCGGGCCAGGTACAGGGTGCCGTAGCCGACCCAGGTGGTGTGGCCGATGGACAGCTTGCCGGCCTGGGCGCCGGTGGCGACACCCATGGCCAGTGCCAGGGTAGCGAGGGACAGCGAGGTGCGCTTGAGCAAGGACTTGTGCATGAAAAACTCCCACAGACGGTTGGCTTTCGAGGTCGGGGCAGGGGATGGCCAGTGGCCCAGGGGTTCCGTGACCCCACCTCTGACGGGTGGGGTTCATGTTCGGCGGTGCAGCGTGGGTCCAGTGTGTCGGTGCGAGCGGCGCCCCAACGGCTGCATGGCCGTAGGGTGCGCCGTGCGCACCGAGGGCATCTCAGAGCAAACCCAGCTCCTTCGCGGTGCGATCCACCGCGCGCCGGGTCTTCTCCACCAGTTCGTCCAGTTCGGCGTGGCTGGCGACCAGCGCCGGCGCCATGATCATCCGGCCCAGCGTCGAGCGGATGATCAGGCCTTCGTCGAAGCCCACGGTGCGGCAGTGCCAGGCGATGTCGTTCTCGTTGGCGAAGCGTTTGCGCGTGGCCTTGTCCTCGGTGAACTGCAACGCGGCGACCAGCCCGGCGCCTTGCACTTCGCCGATCAGCGGGTGCGTGGCGAAGGTGTCGCGCAGCAGGTTCTGCAGGTACGGGCCGGTGTCGTTCTTTACCGTCTCGACGATCTTCTCGTCGCGCAGCGCGGTGAGGTTGGCGATGGCCACCGCGGCGGCCACCGGGTGCCCGGAATAGGTCAGGCCGTGGGCGAACACGCCGCCCTGTTGCACCAGCACCTCGGCCATGCGCGCGCTGAACACCAGGCCGCCCATGGGGATGTAGCCGGAGGTGAGGCCCTTGGCGATGGTCAGGGTGTCCGGCTGGAAACCGAAATGCTGGTGGGCGAACCACTCGCCGGTGCGGCCGAAGCCGCCGATCACTTCGTCGGCGCAGAGCAGCACGTCGTACTGGCGGCAGATGCGCTGGATTTCCGCCCAGTAGCTGGCGGGCGGGAAGATCATGCCGCCGGCACCCTGGAAGGGTTCGGCGACGAAGGCGGCGACGTTCTCCGCGCCCAGTTCGAGAATCTTCGCTTCCAGCTCACGCGCGGCCTTGAGGCCGAACGCCTCTTCGGAAAGATCGCCGCCTTCGGCGAACCAGTACGGCTCGCCGATGTGGGCGAAGTCCGGCAGCATGCCGCCCATCTCGTGCATGAAGCCCATGCCACCGAGCGCGGTGCTGCCCAGCGTGGAGCCGTGATAGCCGTTCCAGCGGCCGATCATCACCTTCTTCTGCGGCTGGCCGAGGATCTGCCAATAGCGCCGCACGCTGCGGATCAGCACCTCGTTGGCCTCCGAGCCCGAGTTGGTGTAGATCGCGTGGCTGTAATGCGCCGGCAGCAGGCTGAACAGCAGTTCGGAGAGCTCGATCACCCGCGGATGGGTGGTGTGGAAGAACAGGTTGTAGTACGGCAGCTCCTCCAGCTGGCGCGTCGCCGCGGCGTTCAGGTCGGCGCGCCCGTAGCCCAGCGCGGTGCACCAGAGGCCGGACATGCCGTCCAGGTAGCGCTTGCCGTCGTTGTCCCACAGGTTCAGGCCCTGGCCCTTGGCGATCACCAGCGCACCCTGCGCGTTGAGCGCCTTCTGATCGAGGAAGGCATGGATGTGGTGCGCGGCATCCAGGGCCTGGTATTCCTTCGTCGTGTGCTTGGCAGTCATCGCAAGGTCTCCGCCAGTGGCGTGTAGGGTGCTTCGTGCGCACCGTTAATAATTTGATCGGCTCGTCTGGTGCGCACGGCGCACCCTACAAACCGGAGTTCCTCCGGTGCGCATGGCGCACCCTACGGACGCAGTTGGAACCAGGTGGTTTTCAGTTGGGTGTACTTGTCGAACGAGTGCAGCGACAGGTCACGGCCGAAGCCCGACTGCTTGCCCCCGCCGAAGGGCGTGCTGAAGTCCAGCGCATCGACGGTGTTCACCGACACGGTGCCGACCCTGAGCCGGCGCGCCACGCGGTGCGCACGGTTGAGGTCGTCGCTCCACAGCGAGGCGGCGAGGCCGTAGACGCTGTCGTTGGCCAGTTGCACGGCCTGCTCTTCGCTGTCGAAGGGCGTCACCGCCAGCACCGGGCCGAACACTTCCTCGCGGGCCAGGCGGCTGTCCGGCGTCACCCCGGTGAACAGGGTCGGTTCGATGAAGTTGTTCGAGCCGTTGAAACTCAGCTGCCTTCCGCCACACGCAAGATGCGCGCCTTCGTTCCTCGCGCTGTCGATGAATTCCATGATCCGCGCGGTCTGCCGCTGCTCGACGATGGCGCCGGCGTGGCTGGCCGGGTCGAGTGGATTGCCGGGCATCCAGTCGCGGGCCTTGCGCAGCACGCGTTCGACGAATTCGTCATGGATCGAGCGTTCCACCAGCAGTCGCGAGTTGGCCGAGCAGACTTCGCCCTGGTTGAAGAAGATGCCGAAGGCGGCCTTCTCGGCGGCCAGGTCCAGGTCCTGGCAGTCGGCGAACACCAGGTTGGCGCTCTTGCCGCCGCATTCCAGCCAGACCTGCTTGAGGTTGGATTGCGCCGAGTAGCCCATGAAGTATTTGCCCACTTCGGTGGAGCCGGTGAAGGCCAGGCAGTCGACGTCCATGTGCCGGCCCAGCGCCTTGCCGGCGGTTTCGCCGAGGCCGGTGACGACGTTGAGCACGCCTTCCGGGATGCCCGCTTCCAGGGCGAGTTCGGCCAGGCGCAGGGCGGAGAAGGGCGATTGCTCGGCGGGCTTGAGGATCACCGAGTTGCCGGCGGCCAGCGCCGGGGCGAGCTTCCAGGCGGCCATGTCCAGCGGGAAATTCCACGGCACCACGGCCGCGACCACGCCCAGCGCTTCGCGGGTGATGGTGGCGAGCACGTTGCGCGCGCTCGGCGCGACTTCGTCGTAGAGCTTGTCGAGGCTTTCGGCGTACCAGCGGAACACGCCGGCGGCGCCGGGCACGTCGATGTTCCAGGCATCCATCACCGGCTTGCCCATGTTCAGCGAGTCGAGCAGCGCAAGTTCGTCACGATGGACGAGGATCAGCTCGGCCAGCTTGAGCAGCACCTGCTTGCGCTCGGCCGGCGAGCGCTGCGACCAGACGCCGGCCTCGAAGGATTGCCGCGCGGCTCTTACCGCGAGGTCGACATCGGCGGCGTCGCAGGCGGCGACATTGGCCAGCAGCGCGCCGGTGGCCGGGTTGATCGAGGCGAAGGTGGCCCCCGACCGCGCGCCGACCTGGCGACCGCCGATGATCGCGCGGTCGATGAAGCGTTGCTGCTGCGCCCGTTGCTGCCAGTCGCTGAGTTCGTACACCGCCATCCCCTTTTCCCGTTGCTGTGAGCGGATGGTGGCGTAAGGGCGACACAAGGAAAAATATTAAAAATATGCTCGGGACATACGAAAAAGCTGGCTTTGCGCGCACCGAAAAAGCGCTTCTCGCACGCTCGTGGTGCGGCGCATGGCACCGTGGCGGAGCGGAGCGTTCGCAGGTGGCGATGGAGCTTCCGGTTGGTACGTTTCGGGCTTTCGCGAGGGCAAGGGCGGCGCGTGAGGCGGCTGGCTGGCGCTTCATTTCGGTGCCGGGTGCGCAGCCGGATAGTGGCGAAGGTCGCGCCGCCTTCACCCGCTGGCGGGTGGCGGCCAGCATCTTGCAAAGCCCCTCGTCACCCGGCGCGCACGCACCCTCGAAAAAAGCTGCTCACCCGCAAGCAAAATGCTGGTGCGGCGCGGTGCCTCTGCGGCACCCCGACACGTTATGGTGAGCGCCGCAATCGTCACCCCGAGGTAATCCGTGGCTTCCTACACCCTGCGTCAGATCAGGTATTTCGTCACCACCGTGGAGTGCGGCAGCGTCGCCGAGGCGTCGCGCAAGCTGTACATCGCCCAGCCGTCGATCTCCACCGCGATCAAGGGCCTGGAAGAGAGCTTCGGCGTGCAGCTGTTCATCCGCCATCACGCCCAGGGCGTCTCGCTCACGCCCAGCGGCGCGCGCTTCTATCGCAAGGCGCAGGAACTGCTGCGCATGGCCCACGAATTCGAGCAGAACGCCCTGGCCGACAACGACGTGGTGGCCGGGCAGATCGACATCGGCTGCTTCGAAACGGTGGCGCCACTGTACCTGCCGCGCCTGATCGCCGGCTTCCGCACCTTGTACCCCGGTGTGGAAATCCGCCTGCACGACGGCGAGCAGCAGGAGCTGGTGCAGGGGCTCACGGGCGGGCGCTTCGACCTGGCGATCTTCTACGAGCACGACCTCGACGGCACCATCGAGACCGAGCCGCTGATGCCGCCGCAGCGCCCCTACGCGCTATTGCCCGAAGGCCATCGCTTCGCCGCGCAGGAGCGCGTGTCGCTGCGCGACCTGGTGCTGGAACCGATGATCCTGCTCGACGTGCTGCCCAGCCGCACCTACTTCGTGAGCATCTTCGAGGAGCTGGGGCTGAGCCCGAACATCGCCTTCAGCTCGCCCTCCATCGAGATGGTCCGCGGCATGGTCGGCCAGGGTTTCGGCTTTTCGGTGCTGGTCACCCGCCCGCACAGCGACGTCACCTACGACGGCCAGCGGGTGGTGTGCTTGAACATCACCGAGGACATCACCGGCTCCGGCCTGGTCGCCGCCTGGCTGAAACGCGCGCAACTGACCAAGCCGGCGCAGTTGTTCGTCGATTACTGCAAGGCGGAGCTGGGCGAGAAGCCGGTAACCGAGCCCGCCTGAGCCCGCTGCCTCAGACCTGAAACTGCATGACGGCGTCGCGCATGCCCTGCGCCACGCGCTCCAGTTCCTCGGCCGAGTGCGCCAGCTCGTTCACCGCCTGGGCGTTTTGCTGAGCCATCTGCGCGATCTGCTCGACACGCTGCGCGACCTCGCTGCTGGCGTTGCTCTGTTCACCGATGGTGTGGGAAATCTCCTCCACCACCTGGGCGGCGCGTTGCGCGCCATCGCGTATTTCATTGATCGAATCGCCGGCCTGGTGCGCCAGGGCCACGCCATCGTTCACCCGGGTCACGCCGGCCTGCATGCTGTCCACCGCCAGGTGGGTGTTGCTGCGAATGCGCCCGATCATGTCGGTGATTTCCTGGGTCGAGTGCGCCGTGCGGGCCGCCAGGTTGCGCACCTCATCGGCGACCACGGCAAACCCGCGGCCCGCCTCGCCGGCGCGCGCGGCCTCGATCGCGGCGTTGAGGGCGAGCAGGTTGGTCTGTTCGGCGATGCTCCTGATGACCTGGATGATCGAATGGATTTCCTCGGATGAACGCCCCAGCTCGGTGATCGTCTCGGACGACGAGGTGACCGCCTCGGCGATACGGTTCATGCCATCGACCACGCCGAGTATCACCTGCCCACCGCTGTAGGCCAGTTGCCCGGAATGGGCGGAAATGCCCTTGGCGTCATGGGCGTGCGAGGACACCTGGGCGATGTTCTGGATCATCTGCTCCATGGCCGCGGCCATGCTGGTGGCGCTGTCCGCCTGCTGGGTGGAGTCGTTCAGAATGCGCTGCGCCGTGCCGGTGAGCGTGCGGGCGGTCTGCTGCAGCTGTTCGCTGTGCTGGTTGATGCTGCTGATCATCCGGCCGAGGTTGCCCTGCATTTCGGCCAGCGCCTGCAGCAGATGGCCGGCCTCGTCCTGCCGATCGACGTCGATGCGACCGCGCAGGTTGCCGCTGGCGATGGCGCGGGCGGCCTCGACGGACTGCTGCAGCGGGCCGAGCACGCGGCGCATCAGGTTCCAGGTGATCAGGCCCAGCAGCAGACTGACCAGGACGATCCCGCTGAGCAGATAAACCGAGGCGTTGCGCACGGCGGTCTGGCCACTCTCGCGGGCGGCGCTCACCTGTTCTTCGATCAGGCCGCTGATCGCCTCGTTCCTGGTTTCGAGTTCGCTGAAACGCTGCATGAACGACGGCATGCCGCCCTTGGCTGACGGGGCATCGCGCAGGGCCGCTTCGGTGATCTGTTCGGCTTCGGCGATGTAGGCGGTGAGGGCCGGCTGCAATTGGGCGATGGCCTGCCGGATGTTGGTCGGCAGCGGCAACGCGGCGTTGGCGTCCATGGCACGCTTGAACCAGTCGGCATGCTCGCGCAGATCCTTGCGTACCTGCTCGGCGGCGGCCGAGTCGCCTGCCTCGACGCTGAAGGCGGCCAGCACGTCGGCGCGCAGCGCGTCGTGCATCATGTCGCCTTCGAGATGGTTGCGCAGCGCGGTGACACTCAGCTCGTTCTGCTCCAGCGCACCGTTGAGCTGGGTCTGGCCCCAGAAACCCACCGCACCCAGGCCCGCCGCGACCGCCACGCTCAGCACGCCGCTGGCGATCATCTTCTGACGAATGTTCATGCGCCACTTCTAATTGTGAGGGAGGGAGTCGCAAGTCTAGTTCAGCCGCGCCCTGTCCGGCTCGCGGAGGCGCTGCGCCTGCAACCTGCGCAACAGGCGGTGTACGGGCCGAAGGCGCGAGTCGGCCCTGGTCAGGGTCCTATCTGCATCCAGCGCGCCAGGTTCGCCAGCAGGGCATCGCAGCGGGCCAGTTGATCGAGGCTGACGAACTCGTCCGGCTTGTGTCCTTGATCCATGCTGCCGGGGCCGCAGACCACGGTGGCGATGCCGGCTTCGTCGAACAGGCCGCCCTCGGTGCCGAAGGCCACGGTGGAGAACTCGTCGCTGCCGCACAGCAGCGCCAGCAGGCGCGCGGCGTCGCTGCCCGGCTCGGTGAGCAGGCCGGGGTAGGCGGACAGCTCGCTGAAGCGGATGTCGCTGGCCTCGCTCACCGCGCGCATGCGCGGCAGCAACTGGGTCTCGGCGTAGTCGCGCAATTCGGCGGTGACCTGTCGCGGGTCGTCCGCCGGCAGCGCGCGCACCTCGAAATCGAAGCGGCACTCGGCGGGCACGATGTTCAGCGCCCGGCCGCCCTGGATCAACCCGGCCTGCACGGTGGAGTAGGGCGGGTCGAAGCGCGAATCGTGCTTCGCCGGCTCGGCCAGGCGCTGGCCGATCTCGCCGAGCCGGCCAATCAGCCGCGCGGCGTATTCGATGGCATTCACGCCCTGCGGCGCATAGGCCGAATGGCAGGCCGCGCCGTGCACCTCGCAGCGCATCGCCAGCTTGCCCTTGTGGCCGAGCACCGGGCGCATTTCCGTGGGTTCGCCGATCAGGCAGATCGCCGGCCTGTCCGGGCTGGCGCGCAACTGCTCGACCAGGCTGCGCACGCCCAGGCAGCCGATCTCCTCGTCGTAGGAAATGGCGATGTGCAGCGGCAGGCGCAGCGGCTGCTCGAGGAAGCGCGGCAGGCTGGCCAGCACGCAGGCGAGGAAGCCCTTCATGTCCGCCGTGCCGCGTCCGTACAGGCGTCCATCGCGCTCGCTGAGCTGGAAGGGCTGCAGCGTCCAGGCCTGGCCGTCCACCGGCACCACGTCGCTGTGCCCGGACAGCATCACGCCGCCGGGGCCGGGCGGGCCGAGGCGGGCGTGCAGGTTGGCCTTGGTTCGCTCGGCGTTGAAGATCAGGTCGCTGGCGATGCCGAGACCGGACAGGTAGTCGCCCACGAACGCGATCAGCGCCAGGTTCGATTCGCGACTGGTGGTGTCGAAGGCGATCAGTTTTTCCAGCAGGGCGCGGCTATCGGGCATGGGACCTCTCGGTGGGGAACAGGTGGTGCGCACGGCGCACCCTACCTCAACTGGAGGGTGCGCCGCGCGCGCCGGAAAAACACCGGTTTCGCAGGATGGGTTGAGCCTGCGATACCACCTCGGGTGGCCGATGGGTTACGCCGCTGCGCGGCCAACCCATCCTACGCAAAGCAGCCTCCATCCGTAGGGTGCGCCATGCGCACCGCAAAAACACCGGCGCCGCGCACCGGCTCATTCGTCGCCCGGCACGCCGTAGCTAGGCGCCTTGGTCGGATCGAGGGCGCGGGTGACGTAGTCGTGCAACTGCGGTTCGTAGGCGCGCCAGAGTTTATCCAGCTCGCCGATGGGGTCGGCGTCGGCCCAGTCGACGCGCAGGTCGACCACCGGCCAGATCAGGTCGCCGACCACCGACAGCGCCGCCGAATGCACCGGCCCGGCTTCGCCGCCGGCGGCCATGGCAGCGTGCATCGCCGCCAGCAGGCGATCCGGCAGGCCGCCGTCGGCC
Organism: Pseudomonas sp. PS02288; assembly: GCF_029959715.1. NCBI lineage: Bacteria > Pseudomonadati > Pseudomonadota > Gammaproteobacteria > Pseudomonadales > Pseudomonadaceae > Pseudomonas > Pseudomonas sp. PS02288. Next base: position 18,076 of record NZ_JASCPA010000012.1, read on the forward strand.
CGCTCGAAGGCGTCGACCATCGCATCGATCACCTTTGGCGAGGACAGCAGGTTGCCCGCCGCCACGCACTGCTCGCCGGCCCTGGCGTGGTTCAGCCCGAGCGCCTCGCTGCCGGTGAAATGCGCCGTGGCGCCCTGGCTGTCGATCACCGTCACCTGACGGAACTGGCCGTAGCCGTTGCTATCCAGCGCCTGGCGCATCGCCGCCGCCGGGCTGCTGCCGGATTCCAGCAGGTCGAGGATCTGCGGGCCGAGCGCGGGCAGGGTGATGTTCTGCGTCGACACCGCGCCCACGGCGGCGCGCAGCCACGGGCAGCGGGCGCCGACGGCGATGCTCGACGAACTGATGGCGATGCCGAGCATGCCGGTTTCGGCGCAACGGCCGACGATGGAGAAGGTCATGGGCGAACCCCGGCCTGCCAGTCGTCCGGGATCACCGCGATCACGTCGATTTCCATCAGCCACTGCGGCTGGCCGAGGGCCGAGACCACCAGGCCGGTGGAGATCGGAAAGACCCCCTTGAGCCACTTGCCGACCTCCTGGTAGACCGGCTCGCGGTAGCGCGGGTCGGTCAGGTAGGTGGTGGTCTTGACGATGTGGGAGAGGTCGCTGCCGGCTTCCTCGAGCAACTGCTTGAGGTTCTTCATCGCCTGCTCGGTCTGCGCGCGCGGGTCGCCGAGGCCGACCAGGTTGCCCTCGAAGTCAGTGCCGACCTGGCCGCGCACGTAGACCGTGTTGCCGGCGCGGACGGCCTGGCATAGGTCGTTGTCCAGGGTCTGGTTGGGGTAGGTGTCCTTGGTGTTGAACATGCGGATGCGGGTATGGGTAGGCATCAACGGGCTCCTGCGCTCTGGACGGCGGCGACGACGGGCTCGGCCTGGCGTTGCGAGGCATCGCGGTAGTCGAGGTATTTGTGCTGTGTGGCGATGTGGTCGGCGACGTGCTTGGCGTCGTGCCAGACACCCCAGATGAAGGTGGAGCCACGCCGCGACAGCCACGGCAGGCCGACGAAGTAGACGCCGGGCTCGCTGGATACGCCGCGCTGGTGCCGCGGCTTGCCGTTGGCGTCGAACGCGTTGACCTTCAGCCAGCTGAAGTCCACCGAATAGCCGGTCGCCCAGATGATCGAGGTGACGCCGGCCGCGGCCAGGTCCAGCTCGAGGATGGGGTCGGTCATGCACGCCGGGTCCGGGTAGCTGGCGCGGGCCTCGGGCTCTTCCGGCAGGTCGAGCTGGTTGCGCGCGATGTAGGCATCGGCGGCGTCGAGCAGCGACAGGTAGTTCTCGTCGCCGCGGGCGATGTTGTCCACCAGGTCCGGCTGGAAGCTGGCCACGCCGTCGATGAACGCCTTGGTCAGGCCGACCAGGGTGATGCCCTGGTGGGCGAGGTTGCGGAAGTCGATGGTCTCGCCGCCGCGGGCGCCGCTGACGGCGATGGTCACGTGCTCCTTGCCCGGCTGCGCGGCTTCCATGTCCCACAGGCCGAGCACGCCCAGCCACCAGACGAAGTCGCGGTTGCGGTAGCTGCGCGGCGGACGGTCGTGCGGGCCGACCGAGAGGTAGACCTTGCGCCCGGCGCGGCGCAGCTCGTCGGCGATCTGCACGCCGGAAGAGCCGGCGCCGACCACCAGCACCGCGCCTTCGGGCAGTTGCTGCGGGTTACGGTAGGCGGCGGAGTGCAGCTGGTTGATCGACGAATCCTGCGGCGCGATGGCCGGGATCACCGGCTTCTGGAACGGCCCGGTGGCGGCGACCACGCGATTGGCCTCGATCACGCCGGCCGAGGTTTCGACGGTGAAACCGGCGCGGTCGGCGTTGCGGACCACCCGCTTCACTTCCACGCCGGTGCGGATCGGCGCGTTGAATTTCTTCGCATAGTCTTCGAAGTAGGCGGCGATGCGCTCCTTCGAGGCGAAGGCGTCGGGCGCCAGGTCGTCGAATTCCAGGCCCGGGAAGCGGTCATGCCAGACCGGCCCGTTGGCCACCAGCGAATCCCAGCGATCGGTGCGCCAGGCCTCGGCGATGCGGCTGCGCTCCAGCACCAGGTGCGCAATGCCGAGCTTGCCCAGGTGCTCGCTCATCGCCACGCCGGCCTGCCCGGCGCCGACGACGAGGGTGTCTATCTTCTCAACGGTCCTGCCGAGCGGGCTCGGGGAAGCGCTTTGGTTCAGGTCGGTCATCACGTGCCTGCTCTGTCTGGATCATGGCTGTTGCGCCGCAGCGACGCTGCCGGCGGGAGTGGGCTCATTCTGTTCAGCGCAGCGGATTCGCGAAATTATGTTTTTTGTAGTCGCTAGCTAGGGAAAAACTGTACGCCTGGCGCGGCGGGGCCTGTCGCCGCCGCGGCGCGCGATCGACGGAGTGAGGAACGTGGCGACGCGAGGCCGCCGAAGAGGATGGACAGCGCCAGGCCGCATCGCGAACGCCCTCGGTACGGCCGGCAGGCTTCATATAGACTCGCGGCTTTTTCCGGAATCGAGAGTAGCGTTATGCCGATAACCAGCGAGCGCGGCGCGACGGCCTGCGGGCTGATGGCCGTGGTGCTGTGGAGCACCTCCACCGGGCTGATCCGCAGCGTGGCGCAGAGCCTCGCCCCGATCGGCGGCGCGGCGCTGCTCTACACCCTCGGCGCGGCGCTGCTGCTGGTGTTCGTCGGGCGACCGCGGCTGCGTTCGTTCCCGCGCCGCTACCTGGTGTGGGGCAGCCTACTGTTCGTCGCCTACGAGCTGTGCTTTTCGTTGTCCCTGGGATTCGCCAACAGCGGCACCCAGGCTATCGAGGTCGGTCTGGTCAATTACCTGTGGCCCTGCCTGACGGTGCTCCTGGCCATAGTCATGAACGGCCAGCGGGCGCGCTGGATCATCCTTCCGGGCTCGGCGATGGCGCTGTTCGGCATCCTCTGGATCGTCAGCGGCGACGGCATCTCGCTGCGCGGCATCGCCGCCAACGTCGCCTCGAACCCCTTGAGCTACGGCCTCGCGGCCACCGGCGCGCTGCTCTGGGCATTCTACTGCAACGTCACCCGGCGCTTTGCCGAAGGCAAGAATGGCGTGGTGCTGTTCTTCGCCATGACGGCCGTGGCGCTCTGGTTCAAGTACGCCTTCAGCGGCGAAAGCCTCCCGCCGTTCACCTGGAATGCCGGCTTCCACCTGCTGGCGGCCAGTTCGGCCCTCGCCAGCGGTTATGCGTTGTGGAACCTGGGAATCCTGCGTGGAAACATGACGCTGATCTCCACGGCGTCGTACTTCACGCCGGTGTTGTCCTCTGCCTTCGCCTCGGCCTGGCTGAGCGCCGCGCTGACTGTGCAATTCTGGCAGGGGACACTGCTGGTGACCCTGGGCTCGCTGGTCTGCTGGGCCGCAACCCGCGAACGAGCGACGCACGCCTAGCGTCTCGACGACGGCCGTCCGGTCGTGGAGAGGAAACCCCGCTACTCGCCCGGCCTGTCGGCCGACCTCGGCAATGACGCGCACTCCGGCGCGCACAGCAGTTGCGGCAGCATGTAGCTCGCCTCCCGCTCGGATGCCGCCCAGGCCAGCGGCGAACGCCCGCTGGCGTGATCGTCCCGCGCGTCGTGCCAGTAACGGCGCGGTTCGTGTTCCGAAGTGGGGCGGGCAGTCATGCCGGCATACCTCTCTAGAGATCCAGGACCAGCGGCTGGACGCCGTCCTCGCTGTGCGCGGGGATGGCGCAGCAGATCAGCACGCTGTCGTCGTCCGGCAGTTGCGCGGGCGGATTGGGGTAGTGCACCTGGCCGCTGAGGCGTCGGGTCCGGCAGGTGCCGCAGGAGCCACTGCGGCAACTGAAGTCCGGGTTCAGCCCGCGGCTTTCCGCCAGCTCCAGCAGGCTGCCGCTCTGCGGTGTCCAGCGTGCTTCCTTGGCGGAGGCGGAGAAGTACACCGGCACCGGCCCGCTGGCGGGCGGCGGCTGGACCGGCGTGGCGCGTTGCCGGTCGCTCTGGCGGCGTAGCGTCGAGGGGCCGAACGCCTCGGCGTGGAGGCGCGCATCGGGAATGTTCAGGCGGCGCAAGCCGTCGTAGAGGTCCTGGGTGAAGCGGGCCGGACCGCAGAGGTAGAAGTCGTAGTCGTCCAGCGGCAGGTTGGCCTGGAGGTGCGCCAGCTCCAGTCGGCCCGGTATCTCGTAGTCCACGCCCAGCCGCGCGTTTTCGTCGGCATCGCTCAGGGCGCGCAGCAGGTGCAGCCGACCCGCCGCGCGCCGTTGCAGGTGCAGCAGTTCGCCCTGGAACGGCAGGTCCTGCAGGCGCCTGCCGGCCTGGAACAGGTACACCGGCTGGTCGCGCTGCTGGCGGGCGATCCGTTCCACCAGTTCGCGCGCCATGGACAGCAGCGGCGTGATGCCGACGCCGGCCCCCAGCAGCACCACCGGCCGCCCGTCCTCGGCGTCCAGGGTGAAGCTGCCCAGCGGATGGCGGACTTCCAGCAGGTCGCCGACGCCAAGGTGCTCGTGCAGGTGGCGCGAGGCGGTGCCCTGGGCCTTGATGCTGATGCGCAGGTGGCCGTCGGAGGGCGCGCTGGACAGGCTGTAGGTCCTGACCAGCACCTCGCCGCCGTCGAGCGTCAGGCGCACCGGAATGTGCTGGCCCGGCAGGAAGGGCACCGCCACGCCGTCCTGTGCCTCGATGTACAGCGAACGGATGTCCGGGCTTTCCTGCTCCACCCGCGTCACGCGCCAGCGATGCCAGTGCTTGCGCTGCTCCTGCTGTTTCAGGCGCTGCTCGGCGTGGGCCCAGGTGCCGGTTATCAGGCTGGTGGGGGCGAACCCCTCGAAGCGCCAGCGGATCGAAACCGCCGCCGGGCGTCGTACCACGCGCTCCACATCGACGGTCCACAAGCGCTCGGCGCCCTCGAAGGCGACGATCAGCGGGCTCTCCAGGATCAGTTCGGTGCGGCCGCTGATCTGCAGTACGTCGCCGCTGGCGAAGTCGACGAACAGCAGCCCGGCGCGCGGGTTGCTCTGCAGGTTGCCGAGGGTGTTGAAGTGCAGGTTGCCGGCGTAGTCGGGGATGGTCAGGCGATTGCCGTCCACCTTGACGAAGCCCGGCCGGCCGCCGCGGTGGGAGACGTCCACCGAGCGTCTCCCGTCTTCGTGGGTCACGTAGCTGGCGACGAAGAAGGTGTCGGCGCTGGCGATCGTCCCGGCGGCGTCCGCGTCCAGCGCGGCGAGCGCCTGGCCCGGCGCGCGGGTGGCCGGATCGCCGGCCGCCGGATCGCCGGCGGAGCGCAGGTAGGTGCGTTGCTGGATGTACTGCGGGCAATTGCCGAACGCGTGCTCGACGGCGATCTCCAGCTGCCCCGCCGAGGTCTGGGTGATCACGCCGTTGACGCGGTTGCGCCGCCGGCTGTGCAGTTCGATGCCGAGCAGACCGACCGCATTACCTGCCCGCAGGCCGGAACTTGCCGGGTCCTGCGGGTCGGGCTCGACAGCCAGCGCCAGGTGCTTCGGGTCGGCGGAGGTGACGAAGCCTGGCGCGCCTTCGAGCAGCGTCGCCCAGGGCCGGCCCTCGGCGTCCACCGCGCCGACCATCAGGAAAGGCAACTGCTGGTAGAAGTCGCGGTGCTGGTCAGGCAGGTAGTCGCGGATGAACTTCTGCCCGGCGACTTCCATGCGCTCGGCCACGCCGATCTTCTGCTGCAGCGCGCGTTCGCCGGCGTGCCAGGGCGAGGTGCGGTGGTTTTCCATGGCGGTCACTCCTCGAAGGGTCGTCGCGACACGCGCGGCCGGTGGGCGGGTTCACCCGGCGAGCAGGCCGGCGGCGGTCGGCTGCATCGGTACGAAACCGGGCAGCGCCTCGACCCTCGCCAACCAGGCGCGCAGGTTCGGGTAGGCCTCCAGCGACACGTTGCCCTCCGGGGCATGGGCGATGTAGCTGTAGTTGGCGACGTCGGCGATGGAGGGCTCGGCGCCGGCGAGGAACGGCGTCGACGCCAGCTCCGTTTCCATCACGCGGAACAGCGCGTGGGCGCGACTGATGACTTCCTCGGCGTTGAACGCCGCGCCGAACACCGTGACCAGGCGAGCCGCCGCCGGGCCGAACGCCACTTGTCCGGCGGCCACCGACAACCAGCGCTGGACCCGCGCGGCCGCGACCGGCTCTTCGGACAGCCAGCGACCCTCGCCGTAGGTCTTCGCCAGGTAGACCAGGATGGCGTTGGAGTCGCTGAGGACGGTGCCGTTGTCGTCGATCACCGGAATCTGCCCGAAGGGACTCAGGGCGAGGAATTCGGGCCGCTTGTGGGCGCCCTTGGCGAGGTCGACGAAGACCCGTTCGGTCGGCAGCTCCAGCAGCGAGAGCATCAGCTCGACACGGTGGGCGTGGCCGGAAAGGGGGTGGCGGTACAGTTTGATCGGGTGCTGTGGCATGTCGGAACTCCGCATCGGTGGGCCGCATCGCGCCGGCCGGGTTGGCCGTTGCGCTGTTGGGTTCATGCTGCGCCCTGACGCGCTGGAGCAGAATCGCCACGCCGGGCAATCCATAATTTCAGTTTCCGCAATAAAGGGACGGTGCCCGCTCAGTCGCACAGCGCCGGATGCAGGCGCAGGCGCGGAACCGCGAAGTCGATGAAGGTGCGTACCCGCCCGCAGGCCTTGCGGCCTTCGCGGTAGATCAGCTGCGCCGGCAGGTCGGGCGCGACGAAGCGTTCCAGCACCGGTTCGAGCAGGCCCGCCTGCAGCTCCTGATGCGCCTCGTAGCTCAGGCAGCGGATCAGCCCCAGCCCTGAAACCGCCGCGCGGATGGCGGCCTGCTGGGTGGTGCAGGTGAGCACCGGCGCATTGCGCACCGTGCGGGTGGTGGCGCCGTCATGCAGACGCCACTCGGCGCCGTGGCCCGCTTCGCTGGCGAGAAGGGTGCGATGAGCCCGCAGGTCCTCGGCGTCTTCCGGGCGTCCCCAGCGTGCCAGGTACGCCGGGGCGGCGCACATCATCGGCCTGACCCGGCCGATCGGCACCGCGAAGCCGGACGAGTCGGGCAACGGGCCGACCACCAGCGCGACGTCGATGCCTTCCTCCAGCAGCTTGGGCGGGCGTTCCCGCGCGCAGGTCGTCAGCTGCACGTCGGGAAACGCCTCGAGGTAGTCGACCGCCAGCGGCATGAAGACCTGATGCGCCATCAGCAATGGCAGGGCCACCGTCAGCGGGCCGGCGACGTGGCTGTGCAGGCCTGCGGCGGAGCGCTCGGCCGCGGCGGTTTCCTCGAGGATGAGCCGGCACTGCGCGGCGAAGCGCTCGCCGACCGCATTCAGCTGGATGCCCCGTGGGCCGCGCACGAGCAGAGCGGTGCCCAGGCGTGCCTCCAGCGCCGCCAGCGTGCGCATCACGGTGGCCGGCGACAGCGCCAGGTCGCGCGCCGCCGCCGCGAGGCTGCCCGCCTGCGCGACCGCGGCGAAGACTTCCATCTGCCGGTAGCGGCTCATGCGTCAGGGTGCGCCGAGACGCTGCAGCGCCGCGCCGTTCAGCAGGCGGTCATGGCAGTGATCGACGAAGGTGCGCACCCGGGCGGAGACCTGCTTGCCGCTCTGGTAGAGCACATGCACCGGCAGCGGCGGCGTGCCGAAGGCGGCCAGCACGATCTCCAGCTCGCCCCTGGCGACGGCGTCCGCGACCTGATAGGACAGCACCTGCGTGTAGCCCCAGCCCATGCGCGCCGCGTTGATCGCCGCCTGGTTGGAGCTCACCACCAGACGCGCGTGCGGCGCCATCGTCGAGGGGCCTTCGGGGCCGTCGAAATGCAGCTCGGTGAGCAGCGTGCTGGCGGAGGACATGACCGTCTGAGCGCCCTGCAGATCGCTCGGATGGGTTGGCCGCCCGACGCGATCGAGAAAGGCCGGCGCGGCGCAGATCACCGGACGGATCTCGCCCACCTTGAGGGCATGGAAGCTGCCTTCGGGGAGCTGTCCGATGCGGATCGCGACATCCACCGCTTCGTCGGCCAGGTTCACCAGGCGGTCGACCAGCAGCGCGTTGACCGTCACCTCGCCATGGGTGGCGAGGTACTCGGTGATCAGCGGAATCAGGAACAGTTCGCCGAACATCACCGGGGCAGTGACCGTCAGGTTTCCACGGATGCGCAGGCTGCTGCCGGACGCCAGCTCCTCCGCTTCCTCGAGCTCCAGAAGGATGCGCCGGCAGTCCTCCACATAGCGCCGGCCTGCCTCGGTCAGGCGCAGGCTACGGGTATTGCGGGCCAGCAGCAGGGTGCCGAGGCGCTTCTCCAGGGCGGCGATGGCGCGTGTCGCACCGGGCGGCGACAGGCCCAGCAGCCGGGCGCCGCCGGCGAAGCTCTCCGCCTCGGTCACCGCCAGCAGCACCTTCATTTCCTGGAACCTGTCCACCACCACCCCCGCGTCGACATCGACAGAAAGGCAGAGACTATGTCGTCGCGGAGCAAATGTCCGCTATCGATCTCGGCCACGGCCGGGGGGATGTCGGCCTGCGGGCCTAGCAGGGAGCGCCGCGCTCCACCATCGCCCGCCATTCCCGCACGCTGGGTCTTTCCTGCATCCGCTCGTGCCATTCCCGCAGCGCGGTGCATTCGTCGGGTACCGGAAGCTTGACCAGCGCGGCGAAGATCATCCCGCCGAGCACCGCGATATCCGCCATGGAGAAGGCATCGCCCGCCACGAACGGGCGCTCTCGCAGGACGCCGTCGAAGTAGTGCATGCCCCGGATCGCCTTGTCGCGCATGCGCCCGCCCCATTCCGGATTCTGGTAGAGCTCGACCTGCGGCCCGAGCCCCGGCGTGGCGTGGTGGAAGTAAACGCTGACCGCATCGAGAAATTCGATTTCGGCGCGTTTGGTCATCATGTGGATGAGCCCTTTCTGCAACGGTGTGTCACCCGTGAGCAGCGGATGGCCATCCAGCGCGTCGAGGTACTGGGTGATGGCCGTGCATTCCGCGAGGTAGGTGCCGTCGCTCAACTCCAGCACCGGCAAGGTCCCGGAGTAGTTGATGGCGAGGAAATCGGCGGTCTTGTGCTCGCCTTTCCAGAGGTTGACCGGGACGAACTCGACGCGCGAGAGCAGGCCCTTCTCGGCCAGGGCGATGCGCACGCGAGCCGGGTAAGGGCCATTGAACCAGTCGTGGATTTTCATTTGCGGAAGGGCCGGAGGGTCGATTCGCTGTGCTTCGTTACTCATGTTGTTACCTATCTACCTGTCAGTTGGTAGGTAAATATTCGGCGCGTCCTCATGCTGCTGTCAAGCCCTACCTTCCAGTTGGCAGGTATAGGGTGCGGGCGTAAACTTGGTGGTGTCGATTGGACGAATCGAGGAGCACACCTTGGGCGATAACGCGCGGGAAGCGATCCTGGCCGCGGCGAAAACCGCGGCGCAGATGCACGGGTACAGCGGCATCAATTTTCGAAGCATCGGCGAGGCGGTGGGGATCAAGAACGCCAGCATCTACTACCACTTCGCCAGCAAGGCCGAACTCGGCGCCGCCGTTGCCGCGCGCTACTGGCAGGACACCGCCGCCGTTCTGGAAGGAATACGGGCGTCGAACCCCGATCCCGTCGAATGCCTCGCGCGTTACCCATCGATCTTTCGCAGCTCGCTGGAGGACGGCAACCGGCTCTGTCTGTCCAGCTTCATGGCCGCGGAACACGAAGACCTGCCCGAAGACGTCCAGCGCGAGGTCAGGGCGTTCGCCGACGCCAACGTGGCCTGGCTGGCCCAGGTGCTGGCGGACGCCGGCGTGGAGGGCGTGGAGGTCCGCGAGCGACGCGCGCGCGCCATTTACACCGCGGTCGCCGGCGCGCAACTGGTCGCCCGCACGCGGGGCGATATCGGTCTGTTCGACGAGCTGATCCTCAGCTACCGCGAGACGGGGTTGATCCCCACGGCGGTGGTCAAGGCGTAGCGGAGTGCGCTTCGTCGTCTCGCCCGGACTCTGCCGGGGGCCCGCGGTCACACGGGAACCCACCCAGGAGAGATGCCATGAGTGTGAAACTGAAGCGACTCGAAGGTGAAGAGATCCCGGATCAATTCAAGAAGGATGACATCGACGTGATCTTCGAGGTGACGGCGGACGATGGCAGCGTGGAGTACCGCTATTCCGACGTGGATGCCGCCAGGACGGCGGTCAATCTGAGCGAGCAGGACAAGGCGGACGGCTGATCGGCGCTGTCGCGCCGGTAACGGCGCTTCCGGGCGATGCAAATTGCACAGGGGAACCGGGCCGACCATGCAATATCACCGGTCAAGCGCGCCGCCGATGTTCTCCATCTTTTTGATTATCATGAATTTATTTCTCTCGTCGAGGTTGGCATGGCCCTCTCAATCTTCTCCTCACCAGCCGGCTGTTTCGACGGTTGGACAAGACAAGACCCTGAGTCTTGCGCCTAGAGGAGATACGCAATGAACGCCATTGAACTGCTCAAGAACGATCATGTGACGGTCAAGGACCTGCTCACGCAACTCTCGGAATCGACCCAGCGCGCGGTGAAGAAACGTACCGAGCTGCTCGGCAAGCTGGAAATGGAATTGGCCATCCACACGGCCATCGAAGAACAGATCCTTTACCCGGCCTACCGTGAGGCCGGCGGCAAGGAAGAAGAAAAGATGTACCACGAAGCCAAGGAAGAGCACCGCACGGTGGACAGCCTGGTGCTGCCCGACCTGCTGAACACCGATCCGGCTACCGTGGAGTTCGCCGCCCGCGTGAAGGTTTGCCAGGAATTGCTCGAGCACCACATCGAGGAAGAGGAAGAAGAGATGTTCCCCCAGGCCAGGAAGCTTTTGGGCGAAGACCGCCTGAACGAGCTGGGCCAGGAGATGGAGCAGATGAAGCAGAGCATGAAGAAGGAGCTCGCCAGCGCACGCCGCGCCGCCTGAGCCTCGATGCGACCAAAGCCCCGCTCATGCGGGGCTTTTTTATGTCTGCGCGGACATTCCGGGGCGCAAGCGCCTCAGACGCCCTTGGTGGACGGCAGCAGGACGGTGAGGATGCCGAACAGCGGCAGGAACGAGCAGAGCCTGTAGACGTACTCGATGCCGTGGATGTCGGCCAGGTGTCCGAGCAGTGCGGCGCCGATGCCACCGAAACCGAACATCAGGCCGAAGAACACCCCGGCGATCATGCCGACGTTGCCCGGCACCAGTTCCTGGGCGAAGACCACGATGGCGGAGAAGGCCGAGGCGAGGATGAAGCCGATGATCATGCTCAGCATGCCGGTCCAGAACAGGTCGACGTAGGGCAGCGCCAGAGTGAACGGGGCGACGCCGAGGATCGAGAACCAGATCACCGTCTTGCGGCCGATGCGGTCGCCGATCGGGCCGCCGAAGAAGGTGCCGGCGGCGACCGCGCCGAGGAACAGGAACAGGTGCAGCTGCGAGCTGGCGATCGACAGGTCGAACTTCTCGATCAGGTAGAAGGTGAAGTAGCTGGTGAAGCTCGCCATGTAGAAGTACTTGGAGAACACCAGCAGCGCCAGCACCACCAGCGCGAAGGTGACCCGCCCCTTGGACAGCCCGTGGGTGGCCCTGCCGCCGGCCTTGAGCTTGAACAGCGCGAGGTGGTTGCGATACCAGCGGCTCAGCCCGTAGAGCACCAGGATGGCGAACGCGGCGAACAGGCCGAACCAGGCGACATGACCCTGGCCGAAGGGAATCACGATGGCCGCGGCCAGCAGCGGGCCGAACGCACTGCCGGCGTTGCCACCCACTTGGAAGGTGGATTGCGCCAGGCCGAAGCGCCCGCCCGAGGCCAGCCGCGCGATCCGCGAAGTCTCCGGATGGAAGGTGGAGGAGCCGATGCCGACCAGTCCCGACGCCAGTAGAATCGCCGGGAAACTGCCGACGAAGGCCAGCATGAGGATGCCGACCAGCGTGCACAGCGAACCGGCGGGCAGCAGCCAGGGCTTGGGATGGCGGTCCGTGTGGTAGCCGACCCAGGGTTGCAGCAGCGAGGCGGTGAGCTGGAAGGTCAGCGTGATCAGGCCGACCTGAGTGAAGGTCAAGCCGTAGTTGGCCTTGAGCATCGGGTAGATCGACGGCAGCACCGCCTGGATCAGGTCGTTGATCAGATGCGCCAGGGCGCAGGCGCCGATCACGCGGATGACCAGTGGGCTGGCTTGGCCCGCCGCCGTGGCGGCCGGGGGCAGGGAGGTCGTGCGGGTGGACATCGCAATCACCGGGCAGGGAAAACGGCGGCCCATGGTACAGATTGGCGCGCCTTTGCCCCATCCCGATCACGCTATTCCCGCTAATCGGAAGGTGCCGCGCAGCAGCGGTCTACAACGGGATGACAGCACGCCGCGCGGTATGCGCGGACGTGCTGCGGGTGGCGATCAGTTCGGGCCGGGCTTGGTGCAGTTGCCGCCGCCCACGTATTTCTTCAGCACCGCCCACTGCGCCTGGTCCAGCCCGGCTTTGGTCGGTTCGATGGACAGCTTGTAGGTGCCCCACGATGGCCCGGCCGCCCAGTAGGTCATGGTGATGCAGTTCTTCTGCAGGTAGGCGAGCGTGTTGTCCATCGCCTGCAGGTAGCGCGGATCGTTGGGCACGCCGAACTCGCCGATGTGGCCCTTCTTGCCGTTCTTCTTCAGCCAGTTGACGAAGGGCTCGATGCGCTTGACTCCGATCATCGGGTCCACGGTAGCGGGCGCCGTCTTGTACTGGCCGCTGCCGTTGTCATCGATGTAGGCATGCGCGGAATAGATGATGTTGTTGGCCTTGGGATCGACGAGCGCAGCCAGCGGGTCGTTGTACCAGGGCCAGGTGTAGGCGCCGGAGTAGGAACGCCCCTCGACGAATATCGGCTTCTTCTTGTCGTAGACGCGAATGCCATTGATCCCCGCCTGGGCCGCCTGGGGCCAGTATTGGTCGGCCGCGCCATAGGGCTCGTTCATGATGTCGTAGCCATAAACGGCGGGATTGTTCTTATAGCGGTTGGCGATTAGCTCGTTGAGTTTGCGGAAGTGCGAAAAGGTAACTTTGGCGGAACCTATGACTTCGTTGTTGTAACGCGCGTAGTTGTGTACATCTAATATTACTTTGACACCATAGGTGTTGGCCTGTGCCAACATGTCATCGATATACTTCACGTAAGTTGGGTCCAGCGCGCCGCCGAGTGTCGGTTGTATGCGCTCCCACTTCAGCGGGAAGCGAACGAGCGTGATGCCGCGCTCCTTCCACTTGGCGAAATAGGTCTTGTCCGGGAAGAAGAAGTTCGTCCCCAGCTTGCCGGGAATGGCGCCGGAAGAGAACTCGGCCCCGGCCACGTTGATCGAGACCAGGGGAAGCTTCTCCTGTGCCACGGCGGTCGCGCCGAACAGCAGCATGGCCAGCGGAAGGACTTTTCTGAGCGTTTCAAACCGCGTGAAGGTAGGGTTCATGGCTGGTTCCCGGATAGTTTAGTTGGAAGGCTCCCTGAAACTAGTTATAGAGTCCGTGATGAATTTTGCGCGGTTAACGGGCAGCTAATTTGCTCTTCCACCAAACTGTTTCTAATCGCGTTTTAATATCGCGAAGCACTATAAAACAAAGTGTTTCAGTATGTGTGGAGTGTCGAACTACCGATCCGTAATTCTTGAAGGCTAGATATCGCGAGTAGGCCGATAGTTTCATGCGTGCGACTATTGGATCGGATCGGGTTCGCGCGGCATGCGGTGCCTGGCCCCTGCACGCCGTCGCGGGCAGGGGTGATGCGTTGGTCACGCCCCGGTGGGCGGCGGGGTCTTGCCCGATCCCTTGCTGCGTCGCTCACGCAGCGAGAGCACGGCGACGAAGAAGATCGGCACGAAGATTACCCCGAGCAGGGTGGCGCTGAGCATGCCGCCGACCACCCCGGTGCCAAGGGCGCGCTGGCTGGCGGCTCCGGCGCCGTTGGCCACCACCAGCGGCAATACGCCGAGGATGAACGCCAGCGACGTCATGATGATTGGCCGGAAGCGCAGCCGCGCCGCTTCGATGGCCGCCTCGCGCAGCGAGCGGCCCTGGGCGCGCAGGTCCTTGGCGAACTCGACGATGAGGATCGCGTTCTTCGCCGACAGGCCGATGATGGTGATCAGCCCGACCTTGAAGTAGACGTCGTTGGGCATGCCCACTGCCGTCACCGCCAGCACGGCGCCGAGGGCACCGACCGGCACGATGAGCATCACCGCCAGCGGAATCGCCCAGCTCTCGTAGAGCGCCACCAGCAGCAGGAACACCACCACGAAGGCCAGCGCGAACAGCTGCAGGGCCTGGCCGCTGGCGACCCGCTCCTGGTACGACAGGCCGGTCCATTCGTAGCCGATACCGGCCGGCAGTTCAGCGGCCAGGCGTTCCAGTTCGGCCATCGCCTCGCCGGTGCTGACGCCGGGAACGGCGTCGCCGGAGATGCGGATCGACGGATAGCCGTTGTAGCGGGCGATCTGCACCGGGCCTTCTTCCCACTGGGTGGAGACGAAGGCGCCGAGCGGCACCAGCTCGCCGGTGTCGTTGGGTACGCGCAGTTCCAGCACGCTTTCCGGGGTCATCCGCTCGGCCTGTTCGGCCTGCACCACGACCCGTTGCTGTCGCCCGGCGTTGGCGAAGTCGTTGATCACCGCGGAACCGAAGGCGGTGGACAGCGCGCTGCTGATCGTTTCGAAGCGCACGCCCTGGGCGCGGGCCTTGTCGCGGTCGATGAGTAGCCGCAACTGCGGCGCCTCCGCCAGGCCTTCCATCATCGCGTAGAGGATTTTCGGGTTGCCGTAGGCCTTGCCGAGCAGCTCGTCGCGCGCCGCCAGCAGCGCTTCGCGGCCCAGGCTGGCGCGGTCCTGCAGGCGCAGGGAGAAGCCGCCGGAGTTGCCCAGGCCGTCGATGGGCGGCGGCGACACGGCCATGATCGCGCCGTCGCGGGGGTTGCCGAAGCGCTGGTTCACCAGGGCGGTCTCATCGTTGGCGGATTGCCCTTTGCCGCGCTCCGACCAGTCCTTCAGCGTGGGGAAGGCGAGGGCGGCGTTCTCGCCCATGCCGGAGAAGCTGAAACCCATGACCAGGAAGGTGGAAGCGACGGCCTCGCGCGAACCCAGGTACTGCTCGAGTTCGTGCCCGGCCGCCGAGGTGCGCGCGCGGGTGGCGCCGGGCGGCAGTTGCACGTCGATGATCATGTAGCCCAGGTCCTCGGACGGCACGAAGGATTCCGGCAGGCGCAGGTAGACGAAACCCAGCAGCACCACGATGCCCAGGTAGAGCAGCATGAAGCGCCCGGTGCGCCGGACCAGGCGGGTGTTGAGCGCGGTGTAGCGCGTGGTCAGGCGGGCGAACAGGCGATTGAAGGCGCCGAAGAAACCGCGCTTCTCGTGGTGACCCTGCGGGATCGGCTTGAGCAGGGTGGCGCACAGCGCCGGGGTGAAGGTCAGCGCGAGGAAGCCGGAGAACAGGATCGACACCGCCAGCGAGAGGGAGAACTGCTGGTAGATCACCCCGACCGAGCCGGCCATGAACGCCAGGGGCAGGAACACCGCCGAGAGCACCAGTGTGATGCCGATGATCGCGCCGGAAACCTGGCCCATCGCCTTGGCGGTGGCTGCGGCGGGGGCGAGGCCTTCCTCGGCCATGATCCGCTCGACGTTCTCCACCACGACGATGGCGTCGTCCACCAGGATGCCGATGGCCAGCACCATGCCGAACATGGTCATCATGTTCACCGAGAAACCGAGCAGGTACATGACCGTTAGCGTGCCCAGCAGGCAGACCGGCACCACGATGGACGGGATCAGGGTATAGCGGGCGTTCTGCAGGAACAGGAACATCACCAGGAACACCAGCAGCATGGCCTCGACCAGCGTCGCGATGACCTTGTCGATGGCCACGTCGACGAAGCGCGAGGTGTCGTAGGGCACCGAGTACTCGATGTTCTCCGGGAAGTTGACCGACAGCTCGGCGAGGCGTCGCTTGATCGCTTCCGCGGTCTGGATCGCGTTGGCGCCCGGCGAAAGCTGGATCGCCGCGCCGACCGCCGGCTTGCCGTTCAGGCGGGTGGTGAAGTTGTAGTCCTGGCTGCCCACTTCCAGGCGCGCGACGTCGGCGAGGGTCACCCGCGATCCGTCCTGGTTGGCGCGCAACAGGATACGACCGAACTCCTCCGGATTGTCCAGCGTGCCCTTGACCGCCAGGGTCGCGGTCACTTCCTGCTCCGCCGTGCCCGGTGTGCTGCCGAACGCGCCGGCCGGCACCTGCACGTTCTGCGCCCGTATAGCATTGCTCACGTCATCTATGGAGAGGCCGTAGCCCACCAGTTTCTGCGGTGCGATCCACACCCGCATCGCCGCCTCGGAGGCGAAGAACTGCAGCTTGCCGACCCCGGCGACGCGGCGGATCTCGTTGTTGATGTTGCGCGCCGCATAGTCGGCCAGCGCGGTGGTGTCCTGGTCGCCGTCGCCGTTGGCGTAGTTCAGCGCGTAGATCAGCAGGAAGCCGGCGCTGGTCTGCTCGACCTGGATGCCGAGGTCGAGCACCGCCTGGGGCATCCGCGCCTCGGCGGTCTTCAGGCGGTTCTGCACATCGACCTGGGCCAGCTCCGGCGAGGTGCCCGGGGTGAAGGTGATGACGATTTCCGCCATCCCGTTGGAGTTACTGGTGGATTCGAAGTACAGCAGGTTCTTGGCGCCGTTGAGTTCTTCCTCAAGCACGCTGGTGACCGAGTCGACCAGCACCTTGGCCGACGCGCCGGGGTAGGTCGCGGTAACCGTGATCTGCGGCGGCGCCACGTTGGGATATTGCGCCACCGGCAGCAGCGGAATGACCAGCAGCCCGGCCAGCGAGATAAACAGGGCAACGACCCAGGCGAAGTTGGGGCGGCTGATGAAGAACAGGGACATGGGGTTTCCTCGGGCGCCGTGCAGGCGGCCTTACTGGGCGCTGGCCTTGTCGGCGTCGGGTTGCTTGTCGGCAGGTTTAGCGGTCACCGGGTCGCCGGGATTGAGGCCGTTCATGGCGCCGACGATCACCTGATCGCCCGCCGCCAGACCTTCGGTGATCTGCCAGCGGCCGCCCTGCATGACGCCGGTGCGCACCGCGCGTGCCTCGGCCTTGCCGTCCTCGCCGATCAGCAGCACCCGCGCCTGGCCGTCCGCGCCGCGCTGGATGGCTCGCTGGGGCACCAGGATGGCGGCGGCATCGGTGCCCTGCGGCGCGCGAACGCGCACGTACATGCCCGGCAGCAGCACGCCCTCGGGGTTGGCGAAGCGCCCGCGCAATGCCACCTGGCCGGTACCCGGGTCCACCGAGATGTCGGTGAACATCAGCGTGCCGCGGCTTTCGTGGTCGGTGCCTTCCACGCGCAGGGACAGGGTGTTCTCGCGTGCGCCGGCCTGCGCGCCGCCGGCCAGGGCGGCGCGCATGCGCAGGGCGTCGGCCACCGGCTGGGTGAAGTCGGCGTAGATCGGGTCCAATTGCTGGATGCGCGCCATCATGGTCGCGTCGCCCTGGCCGACCAGCGCGCCTTCGGTGACCAGCGCCCGGCCAATACGCCCGCTGATGGGCGCCTTCACGGTGGCGTAGCCCAGGTTCAGCGCGGCGGTTTCCACATCGGCCTGGGCGCTGCGTTTGGCCGCCAGTCCGCCCTGCACGCCGGCACGGGCGGCATCGAAGTCCTGCTGGCTGATGGCGTCCACTTTCACCAGTTGCTCGTAGCGCTTGAGCATCGCCTGCGCCTCGAACAGCGTCGCCTCGGCGCGGGCCAGTTCGCCCTGCGCGCGTGACAGCGCAGCCTTGAACGGCGCCGGATCGATCTGGAACAGCAGGTCGCCGGCCTTCACGTCGGCGCCTTCCTCGAACGCGCGCTTGAGCACGATGCCCGCCACCCGCGCGCGCACCTCGGCGACCCGCACCGGCTCGATGCGGCCAGGCAACTCGGCTTCACGGGTGAAGGATTCGGTTTCCACGCGCAGCGCTTCCACCTCGCGTGGCGCGGTGGTCGTCTGGGCGTTCTGCTCCGCCTTGCCACAGCCGGCGAGGGCGATCGCCGTCAACAGTGCGGTCGTCTTCAACACCTGCCCAATGCGCAAACTGGTCATCTCCACACCCGGGCAGCGCCCATCGATCCGTCAGGACGTGCATGATCGGTCGCGAAGAACGATGAGTCAACATTGACTCATAAGCTTCCAGATTGATCCATTTGAGTTTTCTTCCGAATCAATGACTTTTTCGGCACACTATATTGCACGTGCCGTAGCACGCGACCCCAGACCAAGAGCACCGAATGGCCCTACCCACTGCTGACGAAAAGCTCCTCAAGGCGCTGGCCGTTGCGCTCGTCGACCTGCCGCGGGGAACCTTCAAGGACATCGCCGTGGCTGCCGGCGTCAGCAAGGCGACGCTGAACCGCTTCTGCGGTACCCGCGACAACCTGATCGAAATGCTGTTGAACTACAGCTCGGTGGTGATGAACCAGATCATCGCCGACGCCAACCTGGAGAGCGCACCGCCGCGCGAAGCGCTCCGCGAGCTGATCGAGGGGCACCTGACGCATCGCGAGCTGCTGGCTTTCCTGGTCTTCCAGTGGCGCCCCGACTCCCTCGACCTCGATGCCGGTGGCAGCCGCTGGCTGCCTTACTCGGATGCCCTGGACGCCTTCTTCCTGCGCGGGCAGAAAGAGGGCGCGTTCCGCATCGACATCGCCGCGCCGGCCTTGGCCGAGCTGTTCGCCTCGGTGCTCTCCGGCCTGGTGGACGCGGAACGCCGAGGTCGGGTGGCGCGTTCCGGCCTGGCGGCGCTGGCCGCGCAGTTCTTCCTTGAAGGTGCCGGCAGGGTCTGAGCCCCGCGTGTCTTGACGATCTTTTCAGAAACCTTCGGTCACACTTCCGCCCCGTAGTGCGCGCCTCGTCCGCACGGGCGAGGTGCGTCCGCACGGCGCTGTGCTCTACTTCAGTGGGCACGCTGAAATATCCATCTTCCGGGGCATCAAGGCCGCTGTTCATCGGCCGATACGATGTATCAACACCTCTCGTTTCGCCGAGGAAACGTCATGTTCAACAAGGCAGCTAAGAATGAACTGGCGGCTAGGACGGCCGAAGTTGTGGGCTACAAGGGATTGATCGCCGCGCTGGAACGCTCCATGGCCGTGGCCGAATTCGACCTGAACGGCAAGGTGCTGCGGGCGAACGAAAACTTCCTCAGCACGATGGGCTATCGCGCCGACGAGCTGGTCGGCAAATCGCACCGCGATTTCTGCGCGCCGGCGCTGGTCCGCAGCCCCGAGTACGCCGAGTTCTGGGCGCAACTGCGCGCCGGCAGATTCGTCTCCGGAACCTTCCAGCGCGTCAACGGCCGCGGCCAGAACGTCTGGCTGGAGGCCAGCTACAACCCGGTGCTGGACGACCAGGGGCGCGTGCTCTCGGTGGTCAAGTACGCCCTGGACGTGACCGAGAAGGTGGGCCAGGACGCGGAGACCCGCGGCAAGCTGGCGGCGCTGGACCGGGCGATGGCCGTCATCGAGTTCGACCTGAGCGGCAACATCCTGGTCGCCAACGACAACTTCCTCAACGTCATGGGCTACTCGATGGCGGAGCTCAAGGGCAAGAGCCACCGTCTCCTCTGCGAGCCGACGCTGGTCAACAGCAGCGAATACAGCGATTTCTGGCGACGCCTCAACGCCGGCGAATTCTTCAGCGGACAGTTCAAGCGGATCGGCAAGCACGGCCGCGTGGTCTGGCTGGAAGCCTCCTACAACCCGGTCTACGACGCCGAGGGCAAGCTGTGCAAGGTGGTCAAGTTCGCCAGCGACATCACCGAGCGGGTGGAGAAGTTCGAGGCGGATTCGCGCGGTGCGTCGCGGGCCTATCACATCTCCGCCGAGACCGAGAAAGTCGCCGAGCAGGGCGCCCAGGTGATCCAGGAAACCGCGCGTGAAATGCGCCTGATCGCCGAGAGCATCGGCTCCTCGGCGAGCCTGGTCGGGCAGTTGGGGGACCGTTCCGAGCAGATCACCGCGATCGTCAACACCATCCGCGGGATCGCCGACCAGACCAACTTGCTGGCGCTCAATGCCGCCATAGAGGCCGCGCGGGCGGGTGACCAGGGCCGTGGCTTCGCGGTGGTGGCCGACGAAGTGCGGCAACTGGCGGGGCGCACCAGCCGCTCGACGGCGGAGATCGCCGAGATGATCGGCAAGATTCTTTCGGAAACCCGCGAAGCGGTCGCCAGCATGAGCGCCACCCAGGAAGGGGCGCAGCGCGGCGTGATCCTGGCCGACCAGGCCAACTCGGTGATCCTGCAGATCCGCAGCGGCACCAGCGATGCGGTGGAAGCGGTGAGCATGTTCGCCTCCACCCTCGACGAGTCCGAGGTGATTCCCAAGAGCGCGGTGAGCTGGGTCGGATGACACCGGAATAGCGCGCCCTAAAAAGTCAAAGACCCCGCAGGAGCCTGTCGCTCCTGCGGGGTCTTTTTTTTCGCCTGTCAGTTCAGGTGGGTTTTCAGCTCGTTGGCCGCCTGGCGCAGGGCTGCCTTCACTTCCGGGATGCCCGCGAGCGGATTGAGCAGGCCGTAGTCGTGGATCATGCCGTTGTAGCGCACGGCGGTGACGTCGACGCCGGCGGCGTCCAGCTTGCGGGCGTAGGCCTCGCCCTCGTCACGCAGCACGTCGAGCCCGGCGGTCTGTACGAGTGCCGGCGGCAGGCCGCGCAGTTGCTCGGTGCTGGCGCGCAGCGGCGAGGCATGGATTTCGGCGCGTTGCCCGGCGTCGGTGGTGTAGCTGTCCCAGAACCATTTCATCATCCCGGTGGTGAGGAAATGCCCCTCGGCGTATTGCTTGTACGAGCCGGTGTCGAAGCGCGCATCGGTCACCGGCCACAGCAGCAGCTGGAAGCGCAGCTTGGGCGCGTTCTGCTCCTTCGCCATCAGGCTGACCACCGCCGCCATGTTGCCGCCGACGCTGTTGCCGGCCACCGCCAGGCGAGTGCCGTCGACGTTGATTTCCTTGCCATGCTCGGCCACCCAGCGGGTCGCGGCGTAGGCCTGGTTGATGGCCGTCGGGTAGTGCGCCTCGGGCGACGGCGTGTAGTCGACGTAGACCGCCACGGCGCCGGAACCGACCACCAAATCGCGGATCAGGCGGGCATGGGTCGGATAGTCGCCGAGCACCCAGCCGCCGCCGTGGAAGTACATGAACACCGGCAGCTCGCCCTTGACCTTGGCCGGGCGGACGATGGTCAGGCGGATGTCCTGGCCGGCGGCGCGAATGGTTTTTTCGCTGACTTCGGTGCCGGACAGGTCCACCTTCACCGAGGCCTGGGCGCCGGTCAGCACCGCACGGGCGTCTTTCGGGCTGAGTTGTTCCAGCGGCTTGCCGCCACCGGCCGCCAGTGCATCCAGGAAGGCCTGGGTCTGGTGTTCGGCGACGACGTTGTCGGCGCCGAAGGCATTGCCGACGGACAGGGCGAGAAGGGTGGTGCTGAGTACTTTTTGCACGCGGTTCATGGCGTCGATCTCATTTATGGAGTGGGGATTGGTGCCGCCGGAAGCGTTGTCGGCGGCACATGCAAAGAGTCAGGAGAGGGTGCGTTGCGGCGCCTTGTGCACCATGGTGTAGGCGTAGTCGACGCCCATCCCGTAGGCACCGGAGTGCTCCAGCACCAGCTTCATCACGGCGTCGTAGGTTTCCTTGTGGGCCCAGTCGCGCTGGTATTCGAGCAGCACCTGCTGCCAGGTCACCGGCACCGCGCCCGCCTGGATCATGCGCAGCACGGACATGTCGTGGGCTTCCTTGGTGGTGCCGCCCGAGGCGTCGGTGACGATGTACACCTCGTAGCCTTCGGCGAGGGCTTCCAGCGCCGGGAAGGTCAGGCAGACCTCGGTCCAGAGCGCGGCGATGATCAGCTTCTTGCGCCCGGTGGCCTTCACCGCCTCGACCAGCTTCTTGTCTTCCCAGGAGTTCATCGAGGTGCGCTCGATCGGCTGCTGGCCGGGGAACACGCCGAGCAGTTCCGGCCAGATGTAGCCGCTGAAGCTTTCGGTTTCCACCGAGGTGAGGATGGTCGGCACGTTGAACAGCTTGGCGGCCTTGGCCAGTCCGACGGCATTGTTCTTCAGCGTCTGGCGATCGATCGACTGCACGCCGAAGGCCATCTGCGGCTGGTGGTCGATGAGGATCAGGGCGGAGTTGGTCGGGTTCAGCAGTTCGCGGTTGGACATGAGGTTTTCCTTTTGAGTAGTGGGTAGCAAGGCGGCCGCGGCCTTTCGTGTCGGCCTGTGTGGGCGGCATGGGAGAAACTTTAAAGCTGGTCAGAAGGTGGAACAATTCCCTAGAATCGAGACTCATTGATTCCAAATTGGGGACACTGATGGATCGCGTCGATTGCATGCGCACTTTCGTGGCGACGGTGAATGCCAATGGCTTCGCCGCCGCCGCACGGGTACTGGACGTTCCGCGCTCGAAAGTCAGCAAGCAGATCCAGGCGCTGGAGGATTCGCTGGGCGTGCAACTGCTGCTGCGCACCACCCGCAGCCTTCACCTCACCGAAGCCGGCAGCGAGTACTACGAGGCCTGCCGCGAAGTGCTCGCCTCGCTGGACGAAGCCGAGCAGCGGGCGCGCAGCGGGCTGGCGGAAATCCACGGGGTGCTGCGGGTCAACGCGCCGATGTCCTTCGGCCTGTGCCGCCTCGGCCCGCTGATCCCGAAATTCCACGAGCTGCATCCCAAGGTCGAGTTGCAACTGGTGTTCAGCGACCAGCAGGTCGATCCGGTCAAGGGCGGTTTCGACGTGACCATCCGCATCGCCAGCCTGGCGGATTCCTCGATGGTGGCGCGCCACCTGGCGCCGGCGCCGCGCGTGCTGGTGGCATCGCCCGACTATCTGCAGCGTCAGGGCACGCCGCAGGTGCCGCGCGACCTGGCCGCCCACCAGTGCCTGAACTACGGCTACCTGCAGAGCGGCGTCAGCCTGCAATTGAGCAACGGCCGGGAGACCCAGAAGGTCCACGTCACCGGGCCGCTGCACGCCAACAACGGCGATCTGCTGGCGCAGGCCGCCGAAGCCGGCATGGGCATCGCGCTGCTACCCACCTTCATCGTCGAGAAGGCCCTGGCCGATGGCCGGCTGGTGGCGGTGATGTGCGACTGGCAGGCGCCGCCGATCTCGATCAACGCGGTCTACCCGACCGCGCGTCGTGTGCCGTTGAAGACCCGCGCCTTCCTCGATTTCCTGGTGCAGGAGCTGAGCGCCTAGGCGCTGCTCAGAAGTCGGTCGAGCGGCTCAGCTCGGCGTAGCGGGCGATCTCGTCCTGCAGCGCGGCCAGCTTGGCCTGCACCAGTTGCAGCGCATCCGAGCCCAGCAGCAGGTGCGTGGGTGGCGATTCCATGGCGACCAGTTGCAGCAGTACCTGGGCGGCCTTGCGCGGATCGCCGTTCTGCCTGCCGCTCTTGCTCTCGCGGGCCGCGCGGATCGGCTCGAACAGGGCGTCGTAGTCGGCGATGCTGCGTTCGCTGCGGCGCATCGAGCGGCCGGCCCAGTCGGTGCGGAACGAGCCGGGCGCTACGGCGGTGACGAAGATGCCGAAGTCCCTGACCTCGCTTGCCAGCGTCTCGGAAATGCCCTCCAGGGCGAACTTGCTGCCGCAGTAGTAGGCGATACCGGGCATGGTGATGAAGCCGCCCATCGAGGTGATGTTGATGATCCGCCCGCTGCGGCGCTGGCGCATGCCAGGCAGCACGGCCTTGATCAGCGCCACCGCGCCGAACAGGTTGACGTCGAACTGGCGGCGCAGCTCCGCCAGCGGCGATTCCTCGAGAATGCCTTCGTGGCCGTAGCCGGCGTTGTTCACCAGCACCTCGATGGGCCCGTGATCGCGCTCGACGCCGGCGATCGCTGCGTCGATGGCGGCGGCGTCGGTGACGTCCAGCAACACGCCGAAGGCGAGTCCGGACGGGTCCTGCTCGAATGCCTGGAGGTCGGCGGCCGAACGCAGGCTGCCCACCACCCGATGGCCCGCGGCCAGCGCGGCCTCGGCGAAGGCGCGGCCGAAGCCGGAGCTGACGCCACTGATGAAGAAGAGTTTGCTGTCGCTGTCGTGCATGGGGGATTCCTCGCTGTCGGTCGCGCGGCCGGCGACCCTTGGCAGAAATCCTATTCGTAGGCTGCCCTCCGGCGTAGGCCGGTTACTCTGCCTCGATAGCCTATTCCTACGGGTGGCTGGACTGCCGATGCGTCGCGTACCAGACTGACGACAGTTTCCTTCCCACCACGAGTACCGCGAAATGTCTGGCGTTACAGGCATCCAGACCGAGATGGTCGCCCTCATGCAGGCGCTCGCACCGGACGAGGGCTACAACCTCACGGCGCTGCCGGGTGTGCGATTCCTGCGCTGCAACCGTCCGCTCACGCGCACGCCGGTGCTCTACGAGCCGGGCATCGTCATCGTTTGCCAGGGCAGCAAGCGCGGCTTTCTCGGTGGTCGCGAGTACCGCTACGACGCCCAGCACTACCTGGCGGTTTCCGTGCCGGTGCCGTTCGACATGGAGACGGCCGCGAGCGAGGAAGAGCCGCTGCTGGCGATCTACCTGCAACTGGACATGGCGGTGGCCGCCGAGCTGTTGCTGCAGTTGGGCGAGGCGCCGCCGGCAGGCGCCGAAGCGCCGGCCAGCATGATGTCCTCGCCACTCGACCACCTGCTGGCCGAAGCATTGCTGCGCTTGCTCAAGACCCTTAGCTCGGCGACGGACACGCGGGTGCTGGGGCCGGCGCAGTTGCGCGAGATCTACTACCGCGTCCTCACCGGCGCCCAGGGCGCCGCGCTGCGGGCGGCGATCGACAACCGCGAACACTTCGGCAGGATTTCCGCCGCCCTGCAGACCATCCACCAGCGTTATCCCGAGCCGCTGGACATCCAGCGGCTGGCCACGGAGGCCTCGATGAGCGCGGCGACCTTCCACCTGCACTTCAAATCGGTCACCGCCACCACGCCGATCCAGTACCTGAAATCCACCCGCCTGCACCGCGCGCGCCTGCTGATGCTGCAGAAGGGCGTATCGGCGGCGCAGGCCAGCTACCAGGTCGGCTACGAAAGCCCCTCGCACTTCGGCCGCGAATTCAAACGCCTCTTCGGCCTGCCCCCGCAACAGGAAGTCGAACGCCTGCGCGCCACCTTCGCCTACCCACTGGCGGCGGAAGAGGCGGTTTATGTGGCTTCGCATTGAGGGGAGGGCGGGAGGGCTATTGGGGCTTGGCGGTTGAGGGGGACGACCTTCGGCCGATAGCAGCCCGTGATGATGGGCAGCTATCGGCCAGAAGCAGACGTTCGTGAGCGGCAGTTTCTGACCAGCGAATGGTTCTGCCGCTATCCGTGCAACCCACAGACTCGTCAAATCGAAAGCTGAGGCGTTTAGCGAAAATACAGCCATTTAACAAATTTCTGCATCGTGGTTCCGTACGGTGGATAAGCGAGTTTGGAGGTATTCAGCCCTCCTTTACTGAAGACGCTTTTCGCATGACTCAACGTAAGAAAGCCCTCATGCCCGTGATAGTGCCCCATCCCGGAAGGACCTATTCCACCGAACGGCATGTCGTCTTGAGCAACATGCATCAACGTGTCGTTCATGCAGACACCCCCAGAGTGGCTCCTCGCCAGAACGCACTCTTGCTCTCCGCGATCGTGTCCGAAGTAGTAGAGCGCGAGAGGACGTGGTCGCTCTCTCACGTAAGCCAGAGCTTCTTCGATTCCATCGTATGGAATCACTGGCAGTAGAGGGCCAAAAATTTCCTCCTGCATGACCTTCATGTCGTCGCTGGGATTTAGAATCAAGCAGTGGGCCATTCTTCTGCCTTGGTGTTTAGGGAAAAGAGGCACCAATTGCGCCCCCTTATCCTCTGCATCACGGAGGTAACCTGTGAGTCGCTCGAAATGGCGGTCGTTTACGATCGCGGTGTAGTCAGGATTATCTTCGAGCGTGGGATAGAAACGGCTGACTACATCCTGATAAGACCTAACAAAATCACCCAGCCTTTGGCGTGGTACCAAGACGTAATCAGGAGCGACGCAGGTCTGGCCTGAGTTCATGACCTTACCGTAGGCCAACCGCTCGGTTGCTTGATCCATCGGCACCGTGACAGAAATGATCGCTGGAGATTTACCACCAAGCTCCAGAGTGACGGGGGTAAGGTTTTCTGATGCCGCTCTCATCACGTGGCGGCCTACGGAGGTCGCACCGGTGAAGAGCAGATGATCGAAGGGGATTTGCGAAAAAGCGATGCCTGTCTCAGCTTCACCGAGGATCACGGCAACTAGGTCCTCGGGGAAAACCTGGCCTAACAAAACCTTCAATAGCTCCGAGGTCTTCGGCGTAGCCTCACTGAGTTTCAGCATTACCCTGTTACCAGCAGCTAACGCACTCACCAGCGGTCCGATGGAGAGGAACAGCGGGTAATTCCAGGGAGCGATAACACCTACAACACCAACAGGCTGGTAAACGACTCGCGCAGATGCAGGCCGGAACTGCTTTCCCACAGAACGCTTTGAGGGCTTCATCCATTTGCGAAGGTTACGTACCGCGTAATCGATGCTGTGTAAGGAAGGCAGTATTTCCGACATAAGAGTTTCGTCAATCGAGCGGTTACCGAAGTCGGCACTGACAGCGCTGGCCAGTGCGTCCTTTTCTCGCAAAAGCATCCTCCGCAAAGCCATCAGCCATTCTTTGCGCTGGGCCTCACTTGGCATGGGGCTCTCGTTAAACGCTGCTTGCTGAACAATGAACGTAAGCGTCCAGCCAAGTCACCTTCCGAACTCCAGCATTAAGGGCGATGGTGTCCGCGTATTTTTAAGCGGACGCGTTCGTCCTTAACGTTAGGATTTTCATGCGCCAACGAAGCTCTTACCCCAAACCGTTCAAGGTCCAGGTCGTTCAGGAATGCCTACAACCGGGTGCGACCGTCTCCAGCGTTGCCATCCGCCATGGCATCAACGCCAACGTCATTCGAAAATGGCTACCGCTTTACCGAGATCAGCTACCCGCAGTGTTGCCGGCGTTCGTTCCATTGAGGGCTACGCCCAAACGGCCGACTGCAGCATCGGTGATTATTAAGCTATCGCTTGGCGAGCAGTCAGTCACAGTGAAATGGCCAGTGTCCGATCCTGACGGCTGCGCCCGCTTTGTCCGGGGGCTTGCCCCGTGATCCGCATCGATAGCATCTGGCTTGCCACTGAGCCGATGGACATGCGCGCCGGCACCGAGACCGCATTGGCCCGTGTAGTGGAGGTATTCGGTGCGGCGAAGCCGCACAGTGCTTATCTGTTCGCCAACCGCCGCGCCAACCGCATGAAAGTGTTGGTGCATGACGGTGTAGGGATCTGGCTGGCCGCGCGGCGATTGAACCAGGGCAAGTTTCACTGGCCAGGCATCCACCGCGGCTCGGAAGTTGAACTCGACACCGGGCAGCTTCAGGCTTTGGTGCTCGGTTTACCTTGGCAGCGGGTTGGTGCAGCCGGTGCGATCACAGTGCTGTAGCGCCGGCCATTAGCCCATCGCTTTATCTGCGCTGATCGCCTGCTCTGGCACAATCAGCGGCATGACTTCCTCGCCCAATCTCGACCAACTGACACCTGAGCAACTGCGCGCACTCGCTGCGCAGTTGCTGTCGCAAGTCGACACGTTGGGTAAGACGGTTGAAACGATGGGCAAGAAGATCGACCGCAATCAAACCGTCATCGAGCAGCTCACCCATGAAATCGCCTGGTTCAAGCGACACAAGTTCGCCAAGCGTAGCGAGCAACTAATCCCTGACCAGGGCAGCCTGCTGGATGATTTGCTCGACACGGACATTGCCGCTATCGAGGCGGAACTGAAAACCCTCAATCCTCCGGCGGCTCCGGCTGAACCCCGCCAACAGCCCAAGCGCGCACCGCTGCCAGCCCAGTTTCCGCGTACTGTGATCCGTCACGAGCCGCAGAACACTCAATGCGCCTGCGGCTGCCAGCTGCAACGCATCGGCGAAGACATCAGCGAAAAGCTGGATTACACGCCGGGCGTGTTCACCGTCGAACAGCACGTGCGTGGCAAATGGGCCTGCCGTCAGTGCGAAACACTGATCCAGGCGCCGGTACCAGCCCAGGTGATCGACAAGGGCATCCCCACTGCCGGCCTGCTGGCTCACGTGATGGTGGCCAAATTTGCCGACCACCTGCCGCTGTATAGACAAGAAAAGATTTTTGGGCGCGCTGGCCTGGCCATCGCCCGCTCGACGCTGGCGCAGTGGGTCGGACAAACCGGCGTACAGCTCCAACCATTGGTCGACGCCCTGCGCGAGGCGGTACTGGCGCAAGGCGTGATCCACGCCGACGAAACCCCCGTGCAAATGCTGGCCCCTGGCGAGAAGAAAACCCACCGGGCTTACGTCTGGGCATACTGCACCACACCCTTCGCCGACCTGAAGGCCGTGGTGTATGACTTCAGCCCCAGCCGGGCTGGTGAGCATGCGCGCAATTTTCTGGGTCAGTGGAGTGGCAAGCTGGTCTGCGACGACTTCGCCGGCTACAAGGCCAGCTTCGAGCAGGGCATCACCGAAATTGGCTGCATGGCCCACGCCCGCCGCAAATTTTTCGATCTGCACGCAGCGAACAAAAGCCAGTTAGCCGAACAGGCGCTGCACTCCATTGCCGGGCTGTATGAAATCGAGCGGCAAGCACGGCACATGAGCGATGAAGAACGCTGGCGAATACGCCAGGAAAAGTCTTCACCAATCCTCGATGCGCTGCATAACTGGATGCTGGCCCAGCGTGATCGGGTGCCCAACGGATCAGCCACGGCAAAAGCCCTGGATTACAGCCTAAAACGCTGGTTAGCGCTGACGCGCTATCTGGACGACGGCGCCGTGCCCATCGACAACAATCAGGTCGAGAACCAGATTCGACCATGGGCCCTTGGACGCTCGAACTGGCTGTTTGCCGGGTCGCTGCGCAGCGGCAAACGGGCGGCGGCGATCATGAGCCTGATCCAGTCGGCGCGGATGAATGGGCATGATCCGTACGCCTACCTGAAGGATGTGCTGATGCGGCTGCCGACACAGCGGGCCAGCGAGATTGGCCAACTACTGCCGCATCAATGGGCACCCGCCTGAATTACGCAAGGTGAGTTCGGCAGACGCTTACCAATGAACGCCTTACGAATTTCATCGTTCGTCTTCCCGTAAGAGAGAAGTTGTTCCTGCTGAGGTGACATGGATTGCTCCAAAGAAATTGATCAAAAATAGAAAGATAAAAAGCCTTGCGCACAGCGGCACCTGCTCAAGCCCCGCACCGCACTGCACCGGCTTTGGTCAAAATTGAGCCACTAACAGAATTGGGTAATGTTCTGATTCGATGCAGAGATCCAAGCTCCAAGCCCAATCATCCGAACCTCAGGATCCGTCAAAAGAAGTCTTGCGAAGGTTTCTGCACGGTCGGCGGCAATGGAAATTTCGTAATGTCCGCCCGAGGAACCCTCGGGTCGGCCCACAAAGCAATCCACTCCAAGAATGCAGATCCTCTTCATTTCGTTAATGGCGAGGTCCGCGATTTCAGGAGCCAAGCGTGCTAACACGCGCCAGGCGCAGGGACCGATGAGTGCAAGAAGCACGTGGTCCAGTGGCTCGCCAACGTTCGCAGTATTACTGGTGACCTCTAAGAGCGAGATCAAATCGTGTCGCCGGGTGTTGCATACGAATAGCAGGAGCGCGTCCTCATCCACTCTCGCTATACCTAAATTTTCATTAGTGCTTGAGGCGCCATCAAAAACGCTCGCTATGCATTGCTGAGCAAGTTCGAGGTCGTTTACCTCTATCTCCACCAGCCTATTCAGAGCCGTGAATGCCTCCTGTCCGCGCAGCATGACTTGCCCCCGATGAGACATATCAAACAGGCCAGCAAAGGCTTTCGCATGTTGGAATTCTCTCATCACGCCGAGAGAGAATTGCTCTGGAACGCCGTACCCATCGACAGGCATCATCTGGGCGCCCAGCTCAACTTGAAGGGCATGCAACGGCGGCTTCGCACTGCCCTCTCTCCCCGTTCTAAAAGCGCTTATTCGTGCACGACGTGGACTGGGAGCGTTCTGTCGATTTGCCGACATGCCTGCCTCGGAAAACCTATTCGGATAATCAGCACTCAATGATGTTCACCGCCAACCCACCGCGCGCGGTTTCTTTGTATTTGTTATTCATGTCAGCGCCTGTCTGGCGCATGGTGCGAATCACCTTATCCAGTGAGACAAAATGTTGCCCGTCACCACGAAGGGCCATGCGCACCGCATTAATTGCCTTCACGGAACCCATGGCGTTGCGTTCGATACATGGCACCTGCACTAACCCGCCGATGGGATCGCAAGTCAGTCCCAGGTTGTGCTCCATGCCAATCTCAGCGGCGTTCTCCACCTGCTGAACGCTGCCGCCCATGACCTCACATAACGCACCCGCTGCCATCGAGCACGCAACTCCGACTTCGCCCTGGCAACCCACTTCTGCGCCCGAAATGGAGGCGTTTTCCTTGTAGAGAATGCCAATGGCGGCGGCTGTGAGCAGAAACCGCACCACGCCGTCTTCGTTGGCACCAGGAATAAACCGTACGTAGTAATGCAGTACCGCAGGAACGATGCCCGCAGCGCCATTGGTGGGGGCGGTGACTACACGGCCGCCGCTGGCATTTTCTTCATTGACCGCCAGCGCATAGAGATTGACCCAGTCCAGCACGGACAAGGCATCTCGAAGCGACGCTTCAGGGTTTTTGCACAGCTGCCGATGCAACGCTGCCGCGCGGCGTTTGACCTTCAAGCCTCCGGGCATAATGCCTTCGTTACTGCAGCCGGCTTTTACGCAGTCCTGCATCACCTGCCAAATGTGCAGAAGGCCAGAGCGGGTTTCAGCTTCCGGGCGCCACACGCTTTCATTGGCCAGCATCAATTGGCTGATAGACAGGCCATGCTCCAAACAGTGGGTGAGCAAGTGAGCGCCGCTCTTAAAGGGGTAAGGCTGTACCGTGCTGTCTTCAACAATACGATCAGCCCCGGCTGCATCCTCATCGACAACAAACCCTCCGCCAACGGAGTAGTACTCGCGGCTGCGCAGTTGCAGACCGGCTTCATCGAGCGCCCGGAAGATCATGCCGTTCGGGTGCTGGGGAAGCGGTTTGCGAACCATCGCTAGGTGTTTTTTTTCCACGAAGTCGATCAGCTTTTCGCCGAGCAGGTTTAACCGCCCCTGCTTGCGGATGACAGAGAGGCGCTCCTCGATGCTTGCGGTTTCTACCGTGTCAGGGTGCTCCCCCTCCAATCCCAGCAACACAGCCTTATCGCTACCGTGACCTTTGCCGGTGGCGCCTAGGGAACCGTAAAGTTCGACCTTCACGTTGTGAGTAGTCTCCAGCAGACCATCACGTCGCAACCCTTCAGCAAAGCGAGCAGCAGCGCGCATCGGCCCGACAGTGTGCGAACTGGACGGGCCAATTCCGATTTTGAACAGATCAAAAACGCTGAGTGACATAGCGATTTTCTTCAGACGGATAAATGGGAAAACGAGCGCTCATCGCGAGGACTTTGTCTCGCACGCTCGCAATGACTTCTGCGTTACCCGCGTCACTCAAGATGTCGCAGATCCAACCGGAGAGTTCGCGACATTCAGCCTGCTTGAAACCTCTGGTGGTAACAGCTGGCGTACCAATACGAATGCCTGAAGTCTCAAAAGACGTTTGTGGGTCATTCGGTACGCTGTTTTTGTTCACCGTAATGTGAGCTGCTTCCAGTGCCTGCTCAGCGACTCTGCCGGTCAGGTGACGACGAACCAAACTCACGAGGAAAAGGTGGTTGTCGGTGCCTCCGGAGATGACGTCAAAACCACGGGAGGAAAATAGCTCTGCCATTGCTCGAGCGTTTGCCAAAACCTGCTTTTGGTAATCGACGAAGGATGGTTGCAGCGCCTCTGCGAAGCAGACAGCTTTGGCAGCGATGACGTGCATATGCGGTCCACCTTGGGTACCAGGAAACACGGCCGCGTCGAGCCGCTTACCTAAAGGTCCCCCTTCTTTCGCGAGGATCAGCCCCCCGCGAGGCCCCCTCAGCGTTTTATGCGTGGTCGACGTGACGACGTCAGCATATGGAACTGGATTTGGATAAACCCCCGCAGCGACCAAGCCAGCGAAATGGGCCATATCAACCAAGAGGTATGCTCCAACTTTGTTGCAGACACGACGAAAGCGCTCAAAGTCGAGCACGCGTGAATAGGCGGAAAAGCCCGCGACGATCAATCTCGGCTTATGGACCAGTGCTACACGTTCCATTTCTGTGTAGTCGATCAGCCCATACGCATCGACCCCATACTGCAGCGCGCGGTAGTACATATTTGATGAACTGCCGCGGGCACCGTGCGAGAGATGACCACCGTGACAAGCACTCATCCCTAGTATTGTGTCGCCAGGCTGCAGGAGAGCCATGTACACCGCAGCGTTAGCTTGCGAGCCAGAGTGAGGTTGGACATTTGCATAACCCGCACCGAAGAGTTCTTTCGCACGCTGAATAGCGAGGTTCTCAACTCCATCAACCGCTTTACATCCTCCGTAAGAGCGCTTGCCAGGGTAACCCTCTGCATATTTGTTGGTCAGGGTTGTACCTTGAGCCTGCATGACTTGAAGACTTGCGTAATTTTCAGAAGCGACTAACTCAAGATGTGTTTCTTGGCGGACGGTTTCAGCCATCACCGCGTCTTCAAGTACTGAATCTAAATAAACGAAGCTTCGGAATTTATTCAGCATCTTTTCGTCCTGAAAAAATAAAAGGTGCAAAGATCCGAGCGCTAAACTAGCGCTGACTCAGTGGATTTCGGGCTTCTACAACTTTGAAGCTAACTTAATGCGCAGAACCACATCTTTTCCTGCAGGCACTTTACTAAATTGCCGAACGATAAAATAAAATAGCCATCACATGAAGTTTATAAAAAAGGGCGCATCCGCTGCGCCCAGATCGCGAATTAGCGAACCCCTCGACGACGCAGGGCAGCCGGCTTGAAGTACGAAATATCGGGAGTAGGTTGAGAGAAATCTACCGCCCGAGGTTCTTCGCTATCCATTTGAGTGGCAAAATATCTACGCGCTTGCAAATCGTAGTTAACCTCTGCTGCTACCCAGGTTGTAGGCAACTCATAGTAGTTCTTGAGATAGGCCACCGATACACGCCACAGTTCGCCGCGACCATCATATTGATCAATCAGAGCAGCCTGCCAACTATCTTCATCAAGATAGAGAGTGCGCTTGGCATAAATGTGGCGAGCCCCTGCCTTCAATGTTCCCTCGACCACCCAAACACGGTGCAACTCGAATCGGGTATATGCCGGATTCAGTTGCTCAGGCTGAAGTAAATCTTTGTACTTAGTCATCTCGCTGGAAATCTTATAATTATTGTAAGGAATGTAGATTTCCTTCTTGCCCAGTAATTTCCAGTCATATCGATCGGGAGCACCGTTGAACATATCCGTGTCATCTACAGTCCGCAGACCGTCAGATACATCTGTAGGGGTGTCATAAGCCACGCCCGGCGCCCGGCGCACACGTCGCTGCCCAGAGTTATAACTCCACGCTTGGCGAGGCTCAGAGACTTGGTTAAGCGTTTCATGAACCAAAACTGAGCCACCGGCTTGTCGGGCTGGGCTCAAGGTCAAGTCTGTGTAATACAGCAGGATGTTATTAAGCGTTTCAGCTGTCGTATTGGGATCATAGAAGTTAAACAACGCTTCCTGCTGAGTAGAGGACAACGAATAAGCCCCTCCACGTTGAACCGCTGCTGCGCTGTATCGGCGTACGACGTACGTGCCACGATAGCGCGCAATATGGTTCCACAATGCCTCTACACCGTTCTGAGGGATCGGAAACGGGGTCCCGCCATACGCATGCTCAAAACCATTGCCATCCGCGACCAAAGTGGCAGTGGTGGCGTTTTTTAATGTGTTGTCATAAACGGACTGGGGGGCAGCACCGGTCCGCCGAGTTTGATAGATCGGAATATTGAACGTCTCAGGATTGGCGTTGATTAGCGCGATCAAGCCCGGTGTCAGATTGTTTTTGTACTGTTCAACATTTGCTTTCGTAATGGTGAACAACGGCTTGTCGCTTGGGAAAGGATCTACGTGGTGTGACCCCGGCCCCTTGTAATCGGCAGGTGGCTTGGTAAGTCCACCGGTCCATTCCGGAATGGTACCGGAAGCATTTCCTGCCCGCTCAGCCCCTAGGGGAGTAAGTGTTTTTCCTAGTTGCGAGGCTTGGTCCGGCGTAACGGCTGCCTGAGTAGAAATTGACAATAAACTTAAAGATGTCGCGACGGCCACTAGGATAGTTTTTGCGCGCATGTTTTTCTCCAGCAAAAAATGTGGAATAAAATTCTAGAAAGAGTACTTAACGTTTAGGCCAACGTTGTCCCGGTCATGCATCGAGTTAACGTCCTTGGCACCAAAATAAGAGGTGTAACTTAGTTCAGTTTCCAAGCTATCCAAGTAGACAGCCTTGAGGCCAGCGGTGAACGCTTTGGAGTCCTCAAGAAAGGCACCCGTAAGATGAGATGTCCCCTTGAAATCGTGTTTGAACACGACATAGGGCGACAGATTGATCCCGCCAAATACGTCATTCCATGTACCGGAAACAACAGCTGTGTAGCCATACGCATCACGGGTCATGGTTCCTTTCGTACCCGTATAGCTGCGAGCGCTACCATCGTATACGTTGTACTTCAGGCTACTTCCGCGAACATGCTCGGATGCTACTTCGCCGACCAAAGCAAGCGAGTCAAAGCTAAACATTTGGTCCAGCTTATAAATGGCACCCAATGATGTATTAAACATCTCCACACGCTCATAGTTATGCAGAGCCTTGTCGCGACAAAGCTGTTGGCCGCCCACGGTAAAGCAGGCTTGGCTATC
Organism: Pseudomonas sp. PS02288; assembly: GCF_029959715.1. Classification (NCBI taxonomy): domain Bacteria; kingdom Pseudomonadati; phylum Pseudomonadota; class Gammaproteobacteria; order Pseudomonadales; family Pseudomonadaceae; genus Pseudomonas; species Pseudomonas sp. PS02288. The sequence goes on from NZ_JASCPA010000012.1 coordinate 52,918, forward strand.
TGGCACACTACTATCGTATGCGTTAGATAAACCGTTGAATCCCTGGCCAAGGATGTCACCCAGTATGTCCCCCGAGGAACTAATGCTTATTGGCATATTGGGGCGGTAAGACAGCTCACCAAAAACCGAAGTTTCGGCCACAGTAGTATTAAAGCTGACACCATACATTCTGATGTCTTCGGCATATTCTCGTCTTACGGTGGCATTTGCACCTAAATCCAATGTAGCTAAACCCGGTATTGCCTCAGATGGAAACAATGCCCACAGCGGGTTTGATAGATCGACACCTTTATAGCCGTCAAGATCGAGTGCGATTAGTGGCTCTTTGGCATGATAGTTTACGTAGTAGAAGCCGAATTCTGTTTGGTTTAACTCTTCGGCGATATATCTGAACGAAAGGCCGTACTGGCCTTCGTTTTTTGCGTTCAGATCACTTCCCACTCGGCCTGCACTGAATATGCTTTGCGAGGCGTTGATATAATTGTTTACGCCAGCTGGACCATTGCCGACTAAACCGAGCTGCGCAGCGATTGGAAATGCACCGAGTAATGATCGCACAGCGGGGTCATCCACACCCACATAAACATTTCTTCCACCGGCGGCAAACAGATCACTATCAGAGTAATACGTACCGGCGGGATCAATAGCCGTTTCTTTCCAGTTCCACTGGTAAAAAGTTTCCATGGAAAGGTTGTCGGTGAGGCTAATATTGAAATTGATGGCCTCAATCGGCACCAGGGCTTCCTTTACTTCGGAACCGGGCACGTGATACTTCGCGGCGTCTACTGGGTTCGTTGTATTAATACCCCCTCGATAGAACAATCCTTCACCCCAGCTAAACACTTGCTTGCCCAATTTAGCGGTAACAGCATGGTCAGCAATATCCCAGCTACCGTAAACATACGCGTCAAGTATCTCCGCATTGCGACCTGCCGTATGACGTGTATCGTAGCTATAGCTACTGTCATGTGGATAGTTCTGACTTGGCTGCGCAGGCAAATTACCATCGAGATAATTGTTGCGCTTATCCATGATTTGCGTGTCGTAGAACGCGGTTCCGCGTATGAAAGCCCCGACATTCTCATAGCTTGCCTGTGCTTCGCTAGTTACTTTGAAAACCTCAGAAACCAAGCCGGGTTTGAAAGACCTATTGCCATCGTTGTCTGTGATGACGTCATTGTTCTTATCCTGCGCTTGCACCCGCCACAGACGGCCATAAGAAACCGTGGTATCGACCGAACCCTCAATTTCTCCGATCGCATATGGCATTGCATAAACTTCCGAAGACATTACGACTGGCAAAAAACCTGCAAGTAACGCCCCAGCCATATTTATATTAGACCCGCTTCGACTACTGCTCTTTTTTATTTTCATAGCTTTCCCCAGGTAAAGTTAAGCCGTCAGCCCAATAGCGGGCTTTTCAAGGATGTTGAGATAATCTGGCGGGCTTGACTATTTCGACCGAAGGCCGATAGCCATAATTGAAAGTACCGAAAGGAATATTGGGATTATTAAAATCAGGGCTCGGGATAACGAGCCACTTATAGTTATATGTAGAAACTGAAGTCCGAAACCGGCAAACAAGGGCCCGCAGGCCAGGCCGGCCTTCTCGGCGGCCATCCAGACGCCAGTCAGAAAACCTCCGCCGCTCCCTTCCTTGAGAGTGTCCGCAGTCAAATCAGCCAGGCCGGTAAAACCCGCTATTTGAACGCCGCAAAAACCCGCACCGGCAATGGCCATTCCAACGAAGAACATCAGGTCCGCGCTAGGTGCTAATGCAATAGGAACTACCCCCAAACACATGAGCGAGGCAGCAACATGCCATACGCGCTGGAGGCTCATGCGACGTATCACCGCAGGCCACGCCAAGGATGCCAATACCGCCGCGATAATGTTGACCAACATCCCAGCGCCAACCACATCTTGACTGCCGTTCATATCCTTCACGAGGAAGGGCAATAGCGATGAAAAAGCACCGGTTGCGGCCAACAACAAGGCGAACGCTAGCAGCCGCCATTTGAAGGAAATCTTCGAAACATTGGTCAGTGTTAGATCTATGTCGGCCAGTTCAAGCTCGTTGGTGCTTTGACCATTGCCGTTTAGTCGGCAGGAAATTAGAAATGCAGCCATGGAAGCAACGCACACCGCCCCAAGCACCATGCCCATTACGGCATAACCTGCTCTTGCTACGAGCAATGGAGCCATCACGCCGCCAATAAGCGTACCGAGGAATGCGATCCCTAATCGTGTAGAAACGAGCGCGCGCCGCGCCTCCGGCGTTTGTCCTAGCTCTGCAGGTAGCGCTGAGTAAGGCACCGCAAAAAGCGAGTATCCGGTCGTACAAATCAGATAGATCAGGGCTGGTACGAAGTGATTCCCTTTGTAATGTTGTGGTACTTCAAACAGAGCCCAGAGTCCGGCACCTGCTAGTGCTGCCCCGGTTGCCATCAGTACGCGTCTGCGAATGGGTGATCCCTCCCGCAGTCGGTCTGCCCAAACCCCGATCAACGGGTCGCCAATAAGCCCCAGAAGCTTTGGAATCAACATCACCATGCCGGCGATGGCCGCATCAATGCCCACTTCTGTAGTCAAAAAGTAGAGCAAGAGCACGCTCGGCACGGTGGTAAATACCCCTGTGCCGATAGAGCCAATTCCATAGGCGAAACGCTGGCGGGATCCGCCAGCTGTGTAAGGAAGCGCTTGAGAACTCATTGACCAGCCCCCCAACTAATTCTAATCATGGCCGTGCGCCATTGAGTTCAATGTCCGCGGTCTTCACAGCATTAGCGATTATCTCTACTTCCTTGTCCCGAACGCCGCTATGAATCGCCAGCCTTACTGCTTCAGGTGTTAGCACCAACGCTTTCACACCTAAGCGACTAAGCGCCTCAACGAATCGTGCTGCATCGCCGTTCGGTCTACTCAAGAAGATGAGATTGGTTGGAGCTGGCAACACAGCATGCTCGCCAAGCCGGCCCACAATTGAGGTAGCCAACGAACGGGTTGCGAATGCATCCGCTTCTAAGCGGTCGCGCCAGCCGTCCAAGGCTGCCAAAGCGGCGGATGCGATGCTTCCAATAGGGCGCCATTCGCCACCCATAGCGCTGCGCAAATGAACGGCTTTGGCTATGTCTTCACGCGATCCACCAAGCACAGAACCACAAGGCGCCCCGACCGCTTTATTTAGGCTAATTGCCACCGTATTGCAGCCAGCCACCAAGGCGGAAACTGGCGCATCTTGAGCTACCGCGGCGTTCCAAAGGCGTGACCCATCCAAGTGGACAGCAACGCCAACTGGCTTGCACATGCCTCCAATTGCGGCCTGCCAACCAGAAGGCATTACCGAACCTGCAGATAGCATATGCGTATTTTCCAGCCAGATTAGAGCTGCGTCGTCCTGCGATCGCCCAGCGAGAAATCCCTCGACAGCGGCAGGGGATAAATGACCATTTTCAGATGCAAGCGGCTTTCCGGAAACTCCAGTCAGAGCAGTGGCGCTCGCTTCAACCGTGACGATGTGCGAGAGAGCACATGAAGCAAGTTCACCGCCATTTGCCAAGTGCAGCCGAATAGCGATTTGGTTGGCCATGGTGCAGGTGGGGACCAATAGCACTGCCTCGACCCCAAGCTCTGCCTCCAGCTTTTTCATCAGCACTTTTTCGTCGTGGTCCTCGCCGTACGCAAGCGCTGGAGGACGCTGGCTGCCTGAAAACATCGCTGAAGCAACTTCGTGCCTGCGTGGCCCTAGAAGGTCACTACGTAGATCAATCATAGGGGCGCTCCCGACGCACGATTCCGACGCTCAAAACAGCTGGACACCGCTGGCATCCGTAAATCGATTGCATCAGAATTTCCCATGTTATGATTGCCCCTAAATATGTAGTGATCACCAAATATGGAGTGGATACTAATATGGAACGAATTCTAAAAACAACCACCCCCGTGCGCGAGCGCGGCAAAGCTCGCCGGTACGCTGAGATCGTCTCGGCAGCGGCAGGGCTGTGGCGGGAACATGGGATAGAGAATGTGTCGCTTAATCAGATTGCAGCGACAGCAGAAGTGGCTCCCCAAACCGTCTACAACCTGATCGGGGGCTTAGATGCGATCGGATTTGCAGTAGTGATCCTGGTACTGGATGAACTAGATGCGACGATGAGCAAATCACCCGCTAGCGGCACAGAGTTGGCTTTGGAGACGGTGCGTACCGCGGTGAAGCTTCTCACCAACGATTCGAAACTCTACCGCCAGGTGCTGGTGAGAATTCCAAAGGTACTGTTCGACGGAACCCACCTTGGTCGCGACTTAGCAGAGGGACAAATCTCGGCCGTGCGGGATGCTCAGACTAACAACGAAATCTCAAATGAGATCGATCCTGTTCAGTTAGGGAAGGCAATGTACACGTGCTACCTAGGCGCCCTGTATGACTGGGCATGTGGCGATTCCGACGATGCGGATTTCCTCAGATCAGCGGAAATCGCAATCCTTGCACCGCTTGCGGCATGTGGAACGAACGCGTCACGACCGGCGTTGACGGCAAGCCTATTTGCCAGGTTATCCGGCTAACAAGATCTTGCTGAGCAGCCCTGTGTTTTCCACTTGCGCTGCCATTCCACTTGGAATGTTTCGTTTGGCCAAAGACCGACCGTGTCCAAGGTCCGCTATTGGCCGGAAGTTGCCTGTGATGGAGGACAGCAACTGGCCAATAGCTACCCTAAAGAGTGGCCTTTTTAGCGACTACCCGGCGATCGTTTCAGCGGTTATTGGAGTTGCGTAAATTCCACCAGAAGACCGCGACAGGCCGCTGATCAGGTCAACTTGGGCAAGATTCCCTGCACCCGGGCACGCCACTCCGAGAAACGCAGGCTCATAAAGGCCAGCAGCAGGAACAGCAGCGAAGCCAGCAACAGGCCGCTGTAGCCCAGGATGGGATAGAGCCATCCAGCGACCGCCGAGCCGGTGCCGATACCGGCGAACATGAAGGACGCGGTCAGGGCCAGGGCGATGCCGCGTTGTTCGGGCATCAGCTCGACGATGCGCCGCTGCTGCGACGGCCAGACGATATCGGTGGCCAGCGCCCAGATCACCAGGGCCAGCAACAGCCCGCCGAACAGCCTTGGCATCACTGCAAGGCCCAGCAGATCCAGGGCAAGCAGGATGATGCCGAGCAGCAGCAAACGCTCGGCACTGACGCGCATCGCCAGGCGGGTGACCAGCAGGTTGCCCAGCACTCCGGCCACGCCCAACACGGTCAGCGCGAGGGTGATGTCGCCGGTGCTGCCGTGGAAGTCGTTGCCGATGATCGGAGCCAGGAAGGCGTAGGTGGTGAACACGCCCGTGGTGACGAAGAACACCACCAGAAAGGCGCTCAATGAGGTAGCGCCGGTCAGCAGTGCCAGCACGTCGGCCGCTAGGGTGCGCTGGCCCGCCACGTGATCCGGCACCCACACGAAGATCAGCGCCGCGATCAGCAGACCACTGGCGCCGATACCGAGAAACAGGCTGCGTGCCCCGAGTTCCTGGGCGATCCATGCACTGATCGGCATGCCGGCCAGCCCCGCGACGCTCAGCCCGAGCGGCACGACGGCGATGGCGCTGCCCTGGTGCTCCCGCGCCACCAGATTGGAGCCCAGGGCGCCAAGCACCGGGCCAATGAATCCCGCACCTAATCCCATCAGCACCCGCGACGCCAGCAGCGTCCGGTAATCCGGGGCGGCGGCGAACAACAGCGCCGCACCGCTGAACACCGACAGCCCCAGAAGCACCTGCGAGCGCCGACGCAGGTGGCCCAGGGTCATCTGCAACAGCGGTGCGGCGAGCGCGAAGGTGACACCGAACACGGTGATCAGCAAGGCGCTCTGCGCGCTGCTCAAGGCCCAGGCGGCGGAGGTCGCCTCCAGGCTGCCGACCACCGACAGGGCGCCGACCGCCTGGACGAAATAGGCCAGGCTGAGCAGGCGCAGGGCAAGGCGATCCGCTGCGGCAATGGGGCTGTGCATGGTGTTCTCCAGGGATGCACGCAAACGCCCGGTCTCGCCATGAGGCCGGGCGTTGGGTTCAGGCAACGGGGATGGGGTTGTCGATGATCGACTGGTTGAACTGATTCACCAGCGCATGCTCGTTCGGCCCGACGTTGGCGCGCAGTGCCGTGATGCCGTCGACGATCACCTCGGTGGTCGCCGTCTCCAGCTTGGCCAGGGTCTCGGCGATGAAGGCGTCCAGCGGCATGGCGCGCGGATCGCCGCTCTTGTGGATCAGGTCGGTGTCGACCCATGGCGGCGCAATCTCCAGCACCTTGACGCGGGTGTCACGCAGCATGAAGCGCTGTGACAGGCTGTAGGAGTGGATGGCCGCCTTGGTCGCCGAGTACAGCGCGGTGATCGCAATCGGGATGAACGCCAGCACCGAGCTGTTGTTGATGATCGTGGCATCCGGCTGGTGCTTGAGGTGCTCGATGAAGGCCGCGCTGACACGCACCGGGCCGAGCAGGTTGGTGGTCACCAGGCCGACCGCCTGCTCATCGTCGAAGTCGCCCGAGGCGGCATCGTCGAACGGCATGATGCCGGCGTTGTTGATCACCACGTTCAGATCCGGGTGGCGCTCGATCACCTGCTGCGCCACCTGCTTGATCTGCCGCGGATCATTGATGTCCAGCACCACCGTGTCGATGCCGGGGTTGGCGCGGGCGATCTCGTCAAGCAGGGCCTGACGGCGGCCGGCGATGATCACCTTGTTGCCGCGTTGATGAAAGGCCTCGGCCAGGCCGCGACCGATGCCCGAGGTGCCGCCGGTGATGAAGAGGGTATTGCCGCTGAGTTTCATGGTCCTGCTCCTGAAATGAGGGATCGATCAACGCTGGGCGCTGTAGCGCGGCGCGGGCTGGCTGGTGGAAAGCTGGTCGAACATGGCCTTGCGTGCCGCCTCGTAGGTCTGCCACTGGCTGGCGTCGTGCAACGAGGGGATGGAGATCAGTTCGCCGCGATCGAAGTCGATCAGCGCGGCATCGACCAGGGCGCTGGCCGGCATCACGATGGCCGGGTCGAGGTGTTCCAGCGGCAGGCCGCCGTTGTCCCAGAACTCGGTGGCGGTCGCCCCGGGCAGCACCGCCTGGATGCGCACGCCCTTGTCGGCCAGCTCGTGATGCAGCGACTGGCTGAAGGCGGTGACGAAGGCCTTGCTGCCGCCGTACACGCCGTTGAGCACTTCCGGGGTGATGCTGACGATGGACGAGATGTTGATGATGGCGCCGTTGCCGCGCTCGACGAAGCCGGGGATTGCCGCATAGCTCAGGCGCATCAGGGCGGTCACGTTGAGGTCGATCATGCGGGTCATCAGGCCGACATCGCTGTCGAGCAGCGGCGTGTGGGTGCCGATGCCGGCGTTGTTGACCAGCAGGGTGATGCTCGCGTCCTGCTTGAGCTTGGCCTCGACGGTGGCCAGGCTGGCAGCGTCGCCCAGGTCGGCCTGCAGCACCTCGACCACGCGTTGGGTGTCGTCGGAGATGCGGCGGGCCAGGTCGTTCAGGCGGTCACGGTTGCGGGCGACCAGGATCAGGTCGTAGCCGCGGCGGGCCAGGCGCTCGGCGTAGAGGGCGCCGATACCCGAGGATGCGCCAGTGACCAGTGCGGTACCTTTCGATGCGGTGTTCATGGTGTGTCTCCAAGTGAGGTGGGCTTGGGACACATGATGGTGAAGGTGGGAAAAGTCCGAAATGACGTATACAGTCGTGTTTTAGGACATGCCTTGTGCGAGACCCGCCATGCACAGAATCGGCTACCTGCTCTCCGACGACTTCCAGGTGCTGTCGCTCGCCACCCAAACCGTCTTCGAGTACGCCAACATCGTGGCCGAGACGCCGTTCTATTCCATCGAGTTCTTCTCCATCGCCGGAGGTATCGTGCGTTCGTCCCTGGGCCTGGGCATCGAAACCCAGGCGCTGAGCAATCCTGGCTTGGCGGACTCCTGGATGATCGCGGGGGTCAACACACCGCTGGAAACGTTGCCCAGCGAGGCCACCCTGGCATTCGTACACCAGGCTGGGCAGCAGGCGCGCCGCGTCGCGGGTATCTGTACCGGGGGCTTCGTGCTGGCCCAGGCTGGCCTGCTCGATGGCCGTCGCGCGACTACCCACTGGGCTTATGGCGCGGCACTGCAGCGTCTGTATCCACAGATCAGCGTCGAGGACGACCGCATCTTCATCATCGATGGCAATGTCTGGACGTCCGCCGGCATGACCGCCGGACTGGACCTGGCGCTCGGCATGGTGGAGAAGGACCTCGGCCCGGAAGTCGCGCGCTCGGTGGCGCACAAACTGGTCATGCACCAGCGCCGTTCGGGCGGGCAGTCACAGCACTCGGAGATGCTCACCCTCGCACCGAAATCCGACCGTATCCAGAACGCGCTGAACTATGCCCGGCAGAACCTGCACAAGCCACTCGGCGTCGAGGAGCTGGCCGAGGCGGTGCATCTGAGCCCGCGCCAGTTCACCCGGGTATTCACCGCCGAAACCGGACAGTCGCCGGCCAAGGCCATCGAGCGCCTGCGCCTGGAGGCGGCGCGGGTGATGATCGAGCAGAGCCGCCATTCCCTGGACGTGATCGCCAAGGAGACCGGCTTTCGTGACCGTCGTCACATGCGTGAAGTGTTCATCCGAGGCTTTGGCGTTCCTCCCCAGGCAATACGCCGGGACGTGCGCAGCGTGAGCATCTGATCTGCCGCCTGGGGCAGGGCTTCATGCTGCTTTTCGTTGCATCCACTTGCTGAGGCTGCTTCCAATCCTGCGGCGCAATGTGCGCGCCGGTGCAGGAGGGCGCTGGCGGCCGACCGCCTGCCAAGCGCCGGAAACGCCCAGGGCGGCGCGCGGAGCTATGTGTTCAATGTTCTTGGAGCTGGCGCTCCGGCAGTCGGACGACCACAGAAAGCAAGAGGCCCGGCAATGCCGAACCTCTTGTGATTGGCGGATAGCGGGGGCTGGCGCGCACCCCGGTAAATCACCGGGGGACCGAGTCCAGCCCGGTGGCTTTCACCTCCGGCTGCACCGCTGCGGACGACAGATAGGCCAGCAGCTTTCTGGCCTGCTCCGGGTGTTTCGCATTGCACGGGATGCCGGCGGAGTAACGGGTCACCGATTGCAGGCTTTCGGGAATCTTGCCGACGAAGGTCACTCCGGGAACCGGCAGCAACTCGGCGACCTGCTGGAAGCCCACTTCGTACTGGCCCGAGGCTACTACCGAGGCAACCGGTATGCGCTCGATCATTTTGGCCTTCGATCCGACCTGCTGCTCTACCCCCAGTTGCTTGAACAGCTTGTTCTGGATGTAGACCCCGCTGGCGCTGTCCGAATAGGCGATGGAGCGGGCGTCCAACAGGGTTTTTCTGAACGCCTCTTCGGTATCGATGCGCGGTTTGGCAGCGCCCTGCTTGACCACCATGCCGATGCGCGAGTCCGCCAGGTCCACCTTGGACGCGGGGTCCACCACACCTTGCTTGATCAGGTCATCCAGTGCGTAGCCGACCATGATCACCACATCGGCATTCTCTCCCCGCGCCAGGCGGTTGGGGATCGCCTCATGCGCCTTGCCCATGGACGGGCCGAGGATGGTGTCCACGGTATCGCCACTCGTCTGCGCAAACGTCGGACTCAACCTCTGGAAGGCGGCGGTGAAGCCGCCCGAGGTCATGACGTCCAGTTGCTCGGCCTGGGCGCTGGCGAGTGTGCAAAGGCCAATGGTCAGGGCGGCGAGTTGCTGTTTCAGTGCTTTCATTGGAGCTCTTCCTCGTTCAGACAGGAAAGGGAGTACACGAGAACACCCGCGGTGGAACGTAAGCGTCGAGCGACGCGCACAGACAGCGGCGCAGGTCATCCGGTAACCGGGAATACCCTTGCCGCAAGGTGAAGAGGGCCGCGGGTGAATCCGCCGGATACGCCATCGCGAGCAGCGGTTTGCGTCCGGACCTGTCGTGCAGATGCCGGAAAGAAGTCGGGCTGTTCGAGAAGTTGCCCGAAGGGACGCGAAACGTGGCACCCGCCTTGGAGCGAGCGGATGACCTGCCCGGGGAAGGCGTGCATGAGGGGTTCTCCAGCGATCCTGTGCGGCTGGTTGGCGCTTTTTGTTCGCTGGATTCTGCTCGACCGGCATTGAAACGATAAGTGAGATGTTTGCATTCATTGGTGCGTGAAAGTTATCGGTCGCCCCTCCCAGCAGTGATCGGTACCTGTTTTCACGGATACCTGCCGAGAGCAATCGGGGAAGCAATTGGGGAAAGACGCCTTATTGATGCAGAGGGGCAGCGTCCGGCCGATGGCGGGTCATGCGGCTGCCTCCGGCCAATAGCAGCATCGACAGCGGCTTTTTTAGTGATTGGCCTTCCGGTAAGTGCCTTTTCTGGAAAAATCGACAGCAGCTATTCGCCAGGTTCTGAAGTTGGCCTCACCGCGCGGCCATGCACGTCTGTTCACGCCAGGCGAACACCCGGCTGGTGCCGTTGGCGCCGCCGCAGCTCAATCAGTGCATTGTGCCCGCCACCCGTGGTGATCCCTGGTTACCGGACGCCCTAGGCGTGCGGCTGAGCTGGACATGCAGGCGCCACACTCGCCTCATCCCACAACCTCATGACGCGCGTTACCGCGGCGTCCATCGCGTCCGCCGATACCCCGTCGCGCGCCAGCGTGGACAGGCCCAGGAGAAAACTGTCGAACGCCGTGGCGAGGGCAGTTGCATCGATATCCGCCGGTAGCTGCCCCAACGCGATGCCGCGTTCGACGCAGGCCCGCAAGGCTTCCCGATTCAGCGCCCGGGTTTGCGCCAGCGGCGCCGAGATGATCCTGCTCTCCTGCGAGCACGCGCTCATCGCTCCCAGTGCCACCAGGCATCCCCTGGGATGGTCCGGTTCGCATTGCATCCGCGCGGAGCGGCGCAGTGTCAGTTCGATAGCATCCCGGGGCGGCAGGCTGGTGTCGAACAGGCTGTCGGTGACCTTGCCGTAGCTATTCAGGTAGAGGTCCATCACCTCCTTGAACAGCTGCTCCTTTGACCCAAAGGCCGCGTAGAAGCTGGGCGCGGTGATGCCGCCGCCGATGGTCGCCTTGAGTTGACTCAGCGACGTGGCGTCGTAGCCGTTTTCCCAGAACAGATGCAGTGCTTGAGTGAGTGCCACATCACGATCGAACGTGCGCGGCCGTCCCATTTGTGCCATGGACGAGTCCTCCGGATAGACTTAAATATTAGTCGATACATAAGTCGTTGACCATCGCGTGTCTGCTCCCTATATTTGTACCGATCAATATATAAGTGGGATTCTGGCACATGACTCGAGATGAACCGCAACGGGAAACGCTGCCTTACGGCGCCTTGCTTGCTCTGGCGATGACCGGATTTATCTGCATCCTGACTGAAACCCTGCCCGCCGGCTTGCTCCCGCAGATCGTGAGCGGGCTGTCTATCTCGCCGGCGATGGCGGGGCAGATGGTCACGGTCTATGCGCTGGGCTCGTTACTGGCGGCTATTCCGCTGACCCTCGCCACACAGGGCTGGCGGCGACGCACGGTGCTGCTGGTGACCATCGTCGGTTTTCTGCTGTTCAACTCGGTCACCGCGCTGTCTTCCAACTATTGGCTCATTCTGGTGGCGCGCTTTTTCGCCGGCGTTTCGGCTGGGCTCGCCTGGAGCCTTATCGCCGGGTATGCGCGGCGTATGGTGGCGCCCGCTTCGCAGGGACGTGCGCTGGCCGTGGCCATGGTGGGCACGCCCATCGCGTTGTCGCTTGGTGTGCCGATGGGAACCTGGCTGGGCGGGTTGATCGGCTGGCGCATGGCGTTCGGGCTGATGTCGGCGTTGACGCTGGTATTGATCGCCTGGGTGCTGATCAAAGTGCCCGACTATCCGGGACAAACCTCGGAGCGGCGTCTGCCGCTGCACCGCGTGCTGGTGACACCTGGGGTGCGTTCCGTGCTGGGGGTCGTGGTCACCTGGATGCTGGCGCACAACATTCTCTACACCTACATCGCGCCCTTCGTCTCCCCGGCCGGCCTGACCGGCGATGTGGATGTGGTGCTGTTGGTGTTCGGCATTGCCGCGCTGGCGGGCATCTGGATAACCGGGCGGTTGGTGGACCGCCACCTTCGCAACACGGTGCTGGCCAGCCTCGCCACCTTTGCAGCGGTGGCGGTGCTGTTCGGCGTCCTCTCGTCTTCTGCCCTCGCCATTTGCGTCGGTACGTTTATCTGGGGGCTGACCTTTGGCGGCGCGGCCACGCTGCTGCAAACCGCGTTGGCCGGTGCGGCAGGCGAGGGCGCAGATGTCGCTCTGTCGATGAATGTGGTGGTCTGGAACAGTGCGATAGCGGGGGGCGGACTGCTTGGCGGCGTGCTGCTCGGGCAGTGGGGCGTGGCTGCGTTTCCCTGGGTTCTGCTGGCGCTGTTGCTGGCCAGTTTGGCCATCGCACTACAGGCACGGGCGCATGGGTTTCCAGGTGGTGACCGGCGCGCGGGAGGGGCGGTGGTTGGTCACTGAGGCGCGTCTTAGTCCTGGAGAAGCGGTCCTTTGGCGATTTTTGCCCGCCCGACCCGCACTCCGGGCCTGATGGATCTGGCTGGCCCCGACGCCGGGCAGCAGCAGGGCCTGCTGTATTACTTGGCGTCGCAGATTCCCATGGGGCGTGTCGGTGAAGCCGAGGAAATCGCCAGCGCGGCGTTGTTCCTGGCCTCCGACAAAGCCAGCTTCGTCAACGGTATCGAGCTGTTCGTAGACGGTGGCCAGGCGCAAGTCTGAAGGTAGTTGCGGGCGACCATGCGGGTCGCCCGCGCTGAAAGAGCCGACAAGGGCGCACGCGTATCGCGACCTGCACCTTACGACTTCAAAAGCGTTACCCGCGGTCGTGAAGCTATCGGCTCTGGCTTCGCTGTCGACCGTGACCCTGTTGATGGCGGTGGAGCACGACGGCCAACTCCTGGCGCAGCTCCAAAATCAATTGGGAGAGGGCGCGGATGCTCTCGATGCGCTCTGCGTCGACCTGGGTAAGGATGAAGGTGTCATCGCTGTCGCTGGCGTGGATGCGCAGCGTGACCAGGCCGGCGTTGCGCTCAACGTGGCAGGCATGCGGTTCGAAGGCGTCCTCGAGGATCGAACGCGCCTGGTCGAGAGGAAGGTTCATGGCAGTGGGTCCTGAAAAGGTCGGTCTGGCCGACGGTATTGTCGTTGTTCAAGTGCGCGGAGCACCGGCTTTCATCGGAAATCGAAGCCTTCTCAGGACGCTGGGCGATCCGTCGCCGGGCGCGCTCAACTACTGGGGCCGAGGTCCGCGAGGTATTCCTTTTGCGCCGTCACCAGGTCGCGCTGTTCCAGTAACCAGAGCATTTGCGTAAGCAACTCCTCGTCGTTCTCGCCGCGCTGGTTCCAATCGTTGAACAGGCGCTGCACGGCCAAGAGCGTGTATTCGGCCTGTCGCTCGAAATCGTTGCCGTGAGCGGTGGGCTGCCACAGTTCGTACAACCGGGTGAGCGCATCCCGGGCGAGCAGCGGGCGGTTTCCTTGCCGCTCCTTCCATTGGGCTGCGATCTCCTGTAGCTGGCGTAGCGCCAGTACCGAGGGGTGAGGGGTGGACATAGGGCCTCGACGACGTGATGACTGATAGAGGTTCGAGAGCGCTCGCTCACTCTAATTCACCCCCGTTAGTCGGACAACGCCAAGCCACGGGTAACGGCATGCGCCGCGGCGTCGGAGGGGTGTTACCGAAACGCAACCCCGACGCAAGGCGAGTTCCCTGGCGGGCGAGTCCTGCTACAATTTGCCCCACATAACCGAAAGCTGAGTGCAGACCTGGATGTCGTCGCAGCCTCGATCTTCGGTTCGTTCGCGTCGCATATGGAGAACCTCGTGAATGAAATGCATGTCCCTGCCCCGTGCTTGTGAGCTCATCAATATCTATTTTCAGCCCCTGGCCTTCGAAGCGGCACTCGACGCTCCGCAGAGCCTGCACGCCTGCGTGTTCGATCCCGCCAGCGGCGAACGGCTGCTGACGGTGTTGGGAATCCACTGCAACACCTCGCCGACGCTGCACGATGTAAAGCGCATCATCCGCACGATCGAATCCGACCTGGAGATCGTCATGCCGTCCGTCCGGCATGGTGCGTTGCCTGCCACGCTCTAGCCTTGTTTGAGGGTGTTTTGGCAACCCTGAAAGTCGGTTTTCATTGATCTTTATGACGAAAAAAATGCGCGATGCGGCGCCATGGTCGCTTGACTTGTTCACAATCACTCTGACCGCATATGAAGGTGCTGCGTAAACCCTTGTCAGCCTTCGCTTTTTTCTGTATGTCTTTGCAAGTTGTTGAAAAAAAACGAGTTTTTATTGTGGCGAAAAAAACGCCAGTTTGAACGCCAGCCCCGTCCGGCCTGCCTTCGCGGTACTTTTCGGCATCTTGTCCACTGTGTTATCCACAGATTTTGTGGATAGCTCGAAGGCGCGTTTCTAGATCAACGCCGCGCTTCCCGCGCAAGTCTTTTCATCACGGGCAAAAGGAGTAAAGTGCGCGCCCTCCCTGGTCGCTCCTGGTCCTGATGAAGTCCCGCGTTTCCCTTCCCCATAGTCCCGCGCCGCGCTCCGGATTGCCGCTGCGCGTCGCGTCCTGGCTGCTGGATCGTCCGCAGCTTGGTAAGCGCGAAGGCATCAAGCGCCTGGCCGGCCACCTTCTCAAGCAACCTGCCCGGCAGGGCGTGACCGAGGCGCAAAGCCGCCTGGGGCTGCTGCTGTGTCGCGAGTGCGGTGGTCAGCGCGACCGGCGTATCGGCTTCGAGCTGCTGCGCCTGGCGGCGCGCGCCGGCGACCCCGTTGCCCAGCGCGAACTGGGGCGCCAGGAACCGACCGCCGAGCATTGATGCGGAAGTGCAGTGCCCTGATGGGCACGGGGTCGTTCAGCGCAGCGTCAGATGACGGCTGAGCAGGGCGCGCAGTGCAGCCGGCTTGACCGGTTTGGCGAGGTAGTCCAGGCCCACCGCGTGAATGTCCGCGACCAGCTCGGGCCGCGCATCGGCGCTGATCACCACCCCGGGAATCGGCTCGCCCAAGCGGGTGCGCAGCCAGGCCACCAGTTCCGTACCGGTTTCGCCTTCGTCCAGGTGATAGTCCACCAACGCCAGTTGCGGGCGCACGTCCTCCGCCAGCAGATGCTCGCACTCCAGCCGGTTGCGCGCGGTCCAGACCTGGCAGCCCCAGCGCGACAGCAGGCTGTGCATGCCGACCAGGATGCTGTCCTCGTTGTCGATGCACAGCACCTGGGTGCCACTCAGGCCATTGCCACTTCCGTTGATGTCGGCTGGCGCGGCGATCTGCGGCTGCGGCGACTTGGCCAGCGGCACGCTGACGCTGAACACGCTGCCCTTGCCGACCCATGAGCGCACCTCCAACGGATGACCGAGCACCCGGCAGAGGCCGTCGGCAATCGCCAGGCCAAGGCCGAGGCCTTTCTCGGCACGGGTCTGGTGACTGTCGAGGCGCTTGAATTCCTCGAAGATGACCTTGCGCTTGTCTTCCGGAATGCCCGGTCCGCGGTCCCACACCTCCAGGCGCAGCTGGCCGCGGCTGTGGCGCACGCCGAGCAGCACCGGCCCCTTGGCGTAGCGGAAGGCGTTGGTGAGGAAGTTCTGCAACACGCGGCGCAGCAGCTTCATGTCGCTTTCCACCCGCAGCCGGCTGCCGTGCACGCGGAAGTCCACGCCCTGCTCCTGGGCCAGTACCTTGAATTCGGCGCCGAGGGTGTCGAACAGCGCGCTCAGCGGGAAGGCGCTGCGATCCGGGGTGATGCGGCCGTTCTCCAGGCGCGAGATGTCCAGCAGGTCGGTGATCAGGTCCTCGGCGGAGCGCAGCGAGCTGTCCAAGTGGCGCACCAGTTGCTGGGCGTCCGCCGGCAGCGCGTTGTCCTGGTGGCCAAGTGCGGCGGAGAACAGCCGCGCGGCGTTCAGTGGCTGCATCAGGTCGTGGCTCACCGCGGCGAGGAAGCGCGTCTTCGACTGGTTCGCCGCCTCGGCGTGGGCCTTGGCCTCGGACAGCGCCAGGTTCAGCTGCGACAGCTCGTGGGTACGTTCGGCGACGCGTTGCTCGAGGCCCTCGTTGGCCTCCTTGAGCGCGTGTTCGGCCTCGCGGAACGCGGTGATGTCGGTGAAGCTCATGACGAAGCCGCCGCCCTGCATCGGGTTGCCGATCAACTCGATAACCCGGCCATTGGGGAAGGTCCGCTCGGAGGTGTGCGCGGTGCCCTGGCGCATCCAGTAGAGGCGTTTGGCGACGTGTTCGTCCGCATCGCCGGGGCCGCAGAGGCCGCGCTCGGCGTTGTAGCGGATGATGTCGGAAATCGGCCGGCCGACGTAGATCAGCCCCTCCGGATAGCCGAACAGCTCCAGGTAGCGGTGGTTCCAGGCGACCAGCCGCAGCGACTGGTCGACCACGCTGATGCCCTGGGTGATGTTCTCGATGGCGCCCTGCAGCAGCGCGCGGTTGAACTGCAGCACCTCGGAGGCTTCGTCGACGATGCGCACCACATCGTCCACCTGCATGTCGCGGCCTTCGATCGCCGCCTTCACCACTGCGCGGGTGGATGAGGCCCCCAGCACCGCCGCGAGCAGGCGTTCGGTGTGGGCGATCCAGTCGCCGTTGGCGGCCTGGTTCGGGTTGAATTCCTTGCCCTGGCGGTAGGAGAAGCGCGCGAAGCTCTCCTGCGCGCGTTCCTCGCCGACGAAACGTTCGGCGAGCACCAGCAGGTCGCGCACCTGCACGGCCAGCAGCGGCCGGTTGCCCGGCCGCACGGTGATTTCCTGGCCGACGAAACGGCTCGCCTGCCAGTGCTCGGACACCCGCGTGCGCGACAGCAGCGAGACCCAGGCGAAGAGGGTGAAGTTGACCACCAGCGAAAGCAGGGTGCCGCGGGTCAGTGGGTCGACCTCGATGCCGATCGGGAAATACAGCAGCTGGCGCAGGCCGGGGAAGACTTCCAGCGGCCAGCCGAGGCTGCGCGCCACCAGCGGCAGCACCAGGCTGTAGAACCAGATGGCCGCACCGGCGGCGAGGCCGGCGAACACGCCACGGCGGTTGGCCTGCTTCCAGAACAGCGCGCCGGCCATCGCCGGGGCGAGCTGGCCGACGGCGGCGAAGGAGATCTGCCCAATGGTCGCCAGGCTGGCGCTCGAGCCGAGCAGGCGATAGCTGACGTAGGCCAGCAGCAGGATCAGCACGATGCTCACCCGGCGCACCGAGAGCATCCACTGGCGGAACAGCTCGAAGGGGCGCTCGGCGGTTTTCTTGCGCAGCAGCCAGGGCAGCAGGATGTCGTTGGAGAGCATGGTGGACAGCGCCACCGACTCGACGATGACCATCCCGGTGGCCGCCGAGGCGCCGCCGATGAACGCCAGCAACGCCAGGCTGGGATGCGCCTCGGCTAGCGGGAGGCTGATGACGAAGGAATCCGGTGTCACGCCGGGGAGCAGCAGCATCTGTCCGGCCAGCGCGATGGGAATGACGAACAGCGACGCCAGCACCAGGTAGAGCGGAAACACCCAGCGCGCCAGGCGCATGTCCTGCGGCTCGGTGTTCTCCACCACGGTGACGTGGAACTGCCGCGGCAGGCAGACGATGGCGATCATCGCCATGCCGGTCTGCACCAGGATCGCCGGCCAGTTCACCGGTTCCGCCCAGAACTCCGCGAGTTGCGGCGCGGCGCGGGTCTTCGCCAGCAGGTCGTCGAAACCGTCGTGCAGGCTGTAGGTGACGAAGGCGCCGACGGCGATGAACGCCAGCAGCTTGACCAGCGACTCGAAGGCAATGGCCAGGACCATCCCGCGGTGGTGCTCGGTGGCATCGAGGTTGCGCGTGCCGAAGAGGACGGTGAACAGCGCCAGCACCAGCGACACGATCAGCGCGGTGTCCTGCGCGCGGGTTCCGGTGGAGTCGGCGCCGGCGCCGATAAGCAGGTTGACGCCGATGACGATGCCCTTGAGCTGCAGCGCGATGTAGGGCAGCACGCCGACCATGCAGATCAGCGCCACAACCACCGCCAGCGACTGCGATTTGCCATAGCGCGCGGCGATGAAGTCGGCGATCGAGGTGATGTTCTCCTGCTTGCTGATCATCACCATCTTCTGCAGCACCCAGGGCGCGAAGATCATCAGCAGCAGCGGCCCGAGGTAGATCGGCAGGAACGCCCAGAGCTGTTCGGCCGCCTGGCCGACCGCGCCGAAGAAGGTCCAGCTGGTGCAGTAGACCGCCAGCGACAGGCTGTAGACCCAGGCGCGGGTGCGCGGCGACAGGGGGCGGCGGCGCCGGTCGCCGTAGAAGGCGATGGCGAACAGGAAAGCCATGTAGACGAAGGCGACCGTAGCGATCGACCCGCTGGACAACGACATGCGAACTCCAAGACGGCAGGGCGGACACAGCCAACGACGGCTGCTGCGCAAAGGGAACGCCCGAAGGCGTTTCGCGGCGTTGGATTTTCGCAGCAAAAGCGCCCTGTCGTCAGGCGGCTGCTACCAATGTCGCAGAGGTCCTTGAGCGGTATCCGGCTGACTGGTAGCGTGGCCTGGATCGCTTGGGAGCACTGCCCAACAGGTAATGTGCGCCGTTTGTCGCATGCTTCGAAGCGGCGAGTCTGTCGAGTTTTACCCGCGTCACTGGCAAGGAGGACGCAGATGTTCAAGCCGCAACCGGTCACCCTGCAGCGAGGCGCCCTGCGCCTGGAGCCGCTGAGCGAGGCCGACATCCCCGAACTGGTGACACTGGCCGAAGCGAACCGCGACGAGCTGGTCTACCTGAACGGCCCGTTGCGTCCCGACTGGTATCGCCAGGCGCTGGCCGAGCAGCGCGAGGAAAAGGCCGTGGTGTTCGCCATCCGCATGGGCGACGCGTTGATCGGCACCACCCGTTTCGCCGATTTCATGTCGGCGCTGCCGGCCGTGGAAATCGGCTGGACCTGGCTCGAGCGCGGCCAGTACGGCAGCGGCCTGAACGCGTCGATCAAATACCTGATGTTGCGTCACGCCTTCGAGGAGTGGCAGGTGGTGCGCCTGCAGCTGAAAACCGCCGCCAGCAACCTGCGCTCGCAGCGCGCCATCGAAAAGCTCGGCGCCCAGCGCGAAGGGCGGCTGCGCAACCATCGCCGACTGGCCGATGGGCGCCTCGACGACACGGTGCTGTACAGCATCACCGACCGCGAATGGCCGGCGATCAAGCTGCAGCTGGAGGCGCAGTTCAGCGGCTGAAATGGAGGCGTCGATCCACTCCGAAAACGCGCGTCTCTGGCATCCCGCCAGTCTCGATGGGCTGGAACTGCTCTCGGCACGCTTCGTCGACCACCGCTTCGCTCCCCATGTCCACGATGGCTACGTGATCGCGGTGCTCGAGGCGGGCGCCGAGCGCTACCGCTATCGCGGCGAGGAGCATCTGGTCAGCGCGGGTGGCCTGGCGCTGCTCAATCCGGATGAAGTCCACACCGGCCACAAGGGCCATGACGACGGCTGGCGCTACCGGGTGTTCTATCCGCCCACCGCGCTGTTCCAGTCGATGCTCGGCGAGCTGGATCTGCCGACGCGCAGCGCGCCGCGTTTCACCGGCAGCGTGCACCGCGACGCCGACCTGGTGGCGCGCCTGCTCGATCTCCATCGCCACCTCGAGAGCGGCGCCAGTGCGCTGCAACAGCAGACGGCATGGCGCGAGACGATGCTCGCACTCCTGCAGCGCCACGCTGGGCAAGGACCTGCCGGGGCGCCCGGGCTGGAGCCGCTCGCTGTGGGCCATGCCAAGGAGCTGTTGCGCGCGCAGCTTGCCGAGCCGCCGTCGCTGGAGGCGCTCGCCGCGGCGGTGAACCTGTCGCCGTTCCACTTCGCACGGGTGTTCCGTCGCGCCACCGGAATGCCGCCCTACGCCTGGCTCAAACAGCTGCGCCTGGACCAGGCGCGCAGCCTGTTCAGGCTGGGCCTGGCGCCGGCGGCGGTCGCCGTGCAGCTGGGGTTTTCCGACCAGAGCCACCTCAACCGCCAGTTCAAGCAGGCCTACGGCGTGACGCCCGGCGAATACCGCCAGGCCTGCGTGCGGTAGGCAACCTCTCCCGCAACGTCCGGCCTGAACGTCTGGCTGCTCAGCGCGCCCACGCTCCGCGCGCGGCGCAAGATCGTTCAAGACTGCCCGGGCGGGGAGCGCCTAATCTGCCGCCCTGACTCGCTTCGGGAGGGACCATGGCCACCGACAAGCTGTTCTGGAAAGACGCCTACCGCAGCCGGCTCGAGACGCGCGTGGTCGCCGTGGAGGATGACTGGGTGCGCCTCGCCGAAACGATCATCTTCGCCTTCTCCGGCGGGCAGGAGAGCGACCACGGCAGCATTGGCGGGCGCCCGGTGCTGGAGGCGCGCAAGGAGGGTCTGGATATCGGCTATCGGCTCGATCCGGGGCATGGCCTGCTCGCCAGCGATGCTGTCGAGGTGCTGATCGACTGGCCACGCCGCTACCGGCTGATGCGGTTGCACTTCGCCGCGGAGATGGTCCTGCAGCTGATCTACCGGAAGATTCCCGGCATCGAGCGCATCGGCGCGCACATCGGCGAAGACAAGGCGCGCATCGATTTCGCCCTGGATTCCAGCATCGCCAGCCTGTTCGAAGGGTTGCAGGCCGAGGTCGGGGAACTGGTACGTGCCGATCTGCCGATTCGCTGCGACTTCTCCGACGAGGCCACGCAACGGCGTTTCTGGCGGGTCGAGGGATTCGCCGAGATGGCCTGCGGCGGCACCCATCCGCGGCGCACCGGGGAGATCGGAGCGCTCAGATTGAAGCGCCGCAACACCGGCAAGGGCAAGGAGCGCGTGGAAATCCACCTGGCCTGATGACGCGCTCACGGGGGCGTAGGGTGGGCTTCAGCCCACGCGATGGCGTGGACTGCGTCGGGCTTCAGCACGTAGGGTGGGTTAGCCGCGACGGGCGAAGGTCGGGGCAGGCGCGGAAGCCGGCGCGCGGCGTAACCCGCCAGGCGGGGTCATGCCGGACTCCGCCCGGTGGGTTACGCGGCTTTCGGCTTCGGGTTGTCAGGGACTATCGAGCGATGCCGCTAACCCACCCTACGGAACTGAAGCCCACCCTACGGGCTGATGCAACGCTCGGGCGTTTCCGTACCACGCGGCCCCGCAAAGCGCTCCACCGAGGTCGGATATCGTCCTGGCGGATTGCCCACCCCACCCGAACTCATGCGCAAGATCGTTCAAGACGTCGGTGGCACGCGCTCCTATCCTCTGTTGCCCAGAGGAGAACCCATGTCCCGTCGTCACGAATTCCTGCAGTCCCTGCGCGATATGACCCCGATGCTGCTCGGCGCGATGCCGTTCGGCATCATCTTCGGCAGCCTTGCCGGAGCCGCCGGGCTGACGCCATGGCAAACCCTCGGCATGTCCGCGCTGGTGTTCGCCGGCTCGGCGCAGTTCATCGCCATCAGCCTGCTGACCAGCGGCGCGACCCTGGCCGTGGTGTTGCTCACCACGCTGGTGGTCAACCTGCGCCATGCCCTGTACAGCGCCAGCCTGCAGCCGTTCGTGCGCCATCTGCCCAAGCGCTGGCGGGTGCCGCTGGCGTTCTGGCTGACTGACGAAGCCTTCGCCGTGGTCCAGCACCGCTATGCCGAAACGGACACCTCGCCGCACAAGCATTGGTATTTCCTCGGCGCCGAACTGGCGATGTACGTGAACTGGCTGCTTTGCACCTTCGCCGGCATGGTCTTTGGCCAGGCGGTGCCGAACATCGGTGCCTGGGGGCTGGACTTCGCCATGCTGGCGACCTTCATCGGCATCGTCGTGCCGATGTTGAAGAACCGCCCGCAACTGGCCGCCGCGCTGGTGGCGGCGGCGGTGGCGCTGGCCTGTCATGCGCTGCCGTACAAGCTCGGCCTGATGGCGGCGGCGCTGAGCGGCATCGTCGTCGGCGTGCTGCTGGAACGGCGCTGCGCAACGGCGGACGAGGAACTCTGCCAATGAACAACTGGTTGCTGATTTTCGGCATGCTGGCGATCACCTTCGCCACCCGCTATTGCCTGTTCGCCTTCCCGCATTTGCGCTTCCCGCCGCTGATCCGCCAGGGCCTGCATTACGTGCCGACGGCAGTGCTCACCGCCATCATCGTGCCGGGGATGCTGTTGCCGGATGGCCAGCACTGGGCGGTGCGCCTGGACAACGCCTATCTGCTGGCGGGGATCGCGGCCATCGCCCTGTCCGCACTGACGCGCAACCTCCTGGCGACCATCGGCGGCGGCCTGCTGGTGTTCTTCGTGCTGCGCG
The DNA here is from genome assembly GCF_029959715.1 of Pseudomonas sp. PS02288. Lineage (NCBI taxonomy): Bacteria > Pseudomonadati > Pseudomonadota > Gammaproteobacteria > Pseudomonadales > Pseudomonadaceae > Pseudomonas > Pseudomonas sp. PS02288. Next base: position 75,210 of record NZ_JASCPA010000012.1, read on the forward strand.
GGGCGCTCGGTCAGTTGCCGATCTAGCCGCTGTCGGCGCATTCGCCTAACCTCTGGGCCGCAGCGGCATGCCCTCGACGACCAGGGCGTGCCAAACGGTTCAGGCGAGGGCTCAATGAAATCCAGATCGCAATTCGCGTTACTCGGCACCCGGCGCTTCCTGCCGTTCTTCGTCACCCAATTGCTCGGCGCGTTCAACGACAACGTCTTCAAGCAGTCGCTGATCCTCGCGATCCTCTACAAGCTCAGCTTGGCGGCCGACCCCGCGCTGCTGGTGAACATCTGCGCGCTGCTGTTCATCCTGCCGTTCTTCCTGTTCTCGGCCCTGGGCGGGCAGTTCGGCGAGAAGTTCGCCAAGGACGCGCTGATCCGCGCCATCAAGCTGGCGGAGATCGTCATCATGGCGATCGGAGCGACCGGCTTCCTGCTCAACCTGTTGCCGCTGATGTTCCTTGCGCTGTTCGGCATGGGCGTCCACTCGGCGCTGTTCGGCCCGGTGAAGTATTCGATCCTGCCGCAGGCGCTGCGTGACGATGAACTGGTGGGTGGCAACGCGCTAGTGGAAATGGGCACCTTCCTGGCGATCCTCGGCGGCACCATCGGCGCCGGCGTGCTGATGTCCAGCGATGGCTACGCACGCTGGGTCGGCGCGGCGGTGGTGTCGGTCGCGGTGCTCGGCTACCTGAGCAGCCGCGGTATCCCGCGCGTGGCGGCGGCGCTGCCCGGCCTGGAGCTGGACTGGAACATCTTCCGCCAGTCCTGGCGCATCCTGCGCATGGGCCTCGGCCAGCGGCCCTCGGTGTCGCGCTCGCTGGTGGGCAACTCCTGGTTCTGGTTCCTAGGCGCGGTCTACCTGACGCAGATCCCGACCTACGCCAAGAGCCTGCTGTACGGCGACGAAGGCGTGGTGACGCTGATCCTCACCGTGTTCTCGGTGGGTATCGCGCTGGGCTCCGCGCTCTGCGAGAAGCTCTCCGGGCACAAGGTGGAAATCGGCCTGGTGCCGTTCGGCTCGTTCGGCCTGAGCCTGTTCGGCATCCTCCTGTGGTGGCACTCCGGCGGCTTCCCGCAGGCCGCCGAGCCGCACACCTGGCTGCAGGTGCTGGGCGTGCCGCAGGCCTGGCTGATCCTCGGCGACGTGCTCGGCCTGGGCGTGTTCGGCGGCTTCTACATCGTGCCGCTTTATGCGCTGATCCAGTCGCGCACCCGCGAGGACGAGCGCGCGCGGGTGATCGCCGCGAACAACATTCTCAACGCGCTGCTGATGGTGCTCTCGGCGATCGTCTCGATCCTGCTGCTGACTGTCGCCGGGTTGTCGATTCCACAGCTGTTCCTCGTCGTCTCGCTGATGAACATCGCGGTCAACGCCTACATCTTCAAGATCGTGCCGGAGTTCGGCATGCGCTTCCTGATCTGGCTGCTCGGCCACTCGGTGTACCGCGTCGAGCACCGTGGCCTGGAGCGCATCCCGGAGGAGGGCGCGGCGCTGCTGGTGTGCAACCACGTGTCCTACGTCGATGCGCTGCTTATCGGCGGGGCGGTGCGGCGGCCGGTGCGCTTCGTCATGTACTACAAGATCTACCGCATGCCGGTGCTCAACTTCGTGTTCCGCACCGCCGGCACCGTGCCCATCGCCGGGCGCAGCGAGGACCTGCTGATCTACGACGCCGCGTTCAAGCGCATCGCCGAGTACCTGCGCAACGGCGAGCTGGTGTGCATCTTCCCCGAGGGCAAGCTGACCCTGGATGGCGAGATCGGCGAGTTCAAGGCCGGCGTGGAACGGGTGCTCGAAGAAAACCCGGTGCCGGTGATTCCGCTGGCGCTGCAGGGACTGTGGGGCAGCTTCTTCAGCCGTGACCCGCACAAGGGCATCTTCCGCCGGCTGTGGTCGCGGGTCGGCCTGGTGGCGGGCGAACCGCTGGCGGCGGATGCCGGGCGGATGGTGATGCGGGAGAGGGTGGTGGAGTTGAGGGGGGAGTTGAGGTGATGTGGAGCGCAGTGTCGAGGCTCGTTCTTGGCTTGCGAGCCTATTTGGACTGTGGGTTTCGCCCCTGACGGAGCGCCGATAGAAGCGTAGGGTGGATGACGCTCTTTTCATCCCCGTTGCACCGCCGGTGGATCGATGAAGCGCGATCCACCCTACGACTGGCTTCGATCTCTCAAGCGGCGCGGAATCCCCCTTTCAGGAGGCCGAGCATAGGCATTGCGCAGGGGGCGAGCGGCATGGATGCCGCGAGAGCTGCGCTGGGCCAGGGATGGCCCATTGCCGCGTGCCCCCGGAGCGGTGCCGGAGTGAGGGTAGTCTCGCGCAGCGAGACCCGGATGCAGGGGGGCGCATTCTCTTGGGTTACTTTCTCTTGTGCGAGCAAGAGAAAGTGACTCGCCATAAGGGCGAAACCCAGACGTTCAGTTACCTACACACGCTGAGTACATACGAATTTCCAGGGCCTCATCCGAGCCCCCTAAATCCACCCCCTCAACCCTCCCGCTTTTCCCCCGTAAAACTGAGCGTCCCCTTACAACGCCGGCACACATACCTGCGCCCCTTGCCCACCAGTGCGTGACGCTGCGCCGAGAAGTCGAACTCCCCGTCCGCGCACTTGCAGCGATAGACGAAGCAGCTGCGTTGCCGGCGGGTGATCGCGTAGGTGTGGCAGCGGTTCGGCGGCAGCTCGTAGACCCCCCGCATCACCAACTGCCACTCCTCGCCGTGCGGGCGGATGCGCGGGCCGAACATCTGGTGCGCGATCAGGTGGGCGACTTCATGCGCCACCGTCTGGCGCAGGAAGTCCTCGCTGTTCTCTCGGTACAGCTGCAGGTTGAAGCGCAGCAGGTTTTCATCCAGATGGGCGACGCCCGCCTTCTGCCCACGCAGCTTCAGGCTGACTTCGGGACGCGGGAAACGGCGTTTGAAAAAGGCCTCGGCGAGCTGGTAACAGGCCTCGACGCGGGCATTCAGCTGGTGGGGCATAAGGCACTCCTGGAGAGTGCCATTATGCCAGAGGAGGAGGGGATCAAAGCCCTTTGGGCACTTCGTTCGGACGTTCCTGGACGGTCGGATAGGCCTGGTCCGGCGCGGTGCGTTCGTAGGTTGGCTGCAGCATCAGCATCCAGAACAGGATCATGCTGACCAGGGTATGCACCAGCATCAGGATGCCGACGCCGAGCACCGAAGCGGAGAACAGCATGCCTTTCTCCCGCGGGATGCGCATGAACTTCGGCAGGCCGATGAACAGCAGGTAGGCCGAATACGCGGCGGCGATGGGCAGGACGATAACCGCCAGCCAACGGCTCGGATACAGCGCGGCGAGCCCGGCGAGGAACAGCGGGGTGACCATGTAGGCGACGAAGCCGATGCACTGGTTGAGCGTAGGGCGAGCGTCGAAGGTGCGGGTCATCCAGCGCACGAAGGCGCCCATCAGGAATACGCCGAACAGCGACGACAGATAGAGCAGCGCGCTCAGTTTCAAGGCGCTGCTGCTGTCCAGGCGGACGGTCTCGTTTTCCACCAGGGTCCAGCCGGTGAGGGTGGTGCCGACGAACAGGCAGATCGCCGGAACCAATGCGAGCAGGAACAGATGTCCCAAGTAGTGCGAGCTGTTGGCCTGCTCTTCGTTGCGGATCTCGACCCAGGCCCGGTCAGGATGGGTCATCAGCGATACGAAATGTGGAGTCATGGTGTTTCTCCTCAAACGTGTTGTTGTCCCCGTACCCAACGGGCCGGCTTAACCAGTAGACGTTTCGAGGAAAAGCAGGGTTCATCGTTTGGCCGTTTACCCGGCGAACGGTATCGGCAAACGAAAGCCGCCCGTAGGCGGCTCGATAGGCCGAGGATGAGACCTCTTAGTTGGTGTAGACCGGGCCCACTCCGATGCTCCAGAAGATCACCGACAGCGCGATCATCGCCACCAGCAGGACGAGCCCGACCGCGAGCACCGAACTGGAGAACAGGAAACCTTCGTCGCGCGAGATGCCCATGAAGGTCGGCAGACCGACGTAGAGCAGGTAGGCCGTGTAGCAGACCGCCACGGTGCCGACCGCCATCGCCAGCCACAGGTTCGGATAGAGCGCGGCGAGCCCGCCGATGAACAGCGGCGTGGCGGTGTAGGCGGCGAATACCACGCACTGGGCGAGCGTCGGGCTGGCCGCGTAGGTACGCGACATCCAGTGAATGAAGGCGCCCATCACCGCGACCCCGGCAAGCATCGCCAGGTAAGACATCACGGTCATCTGCGCCGCGCTGGCCTCGGTCAGACGAACCGCTGGCTCGCCACCGTGACTCCAGCCGAACTGGCTGGTGCCTATATAGGCGGACACGGCGGGAATCGCGGCGAGTAACAGAACGTGGGTGAGGTACATGTGGCTGATGGATTCCTCCTCGCCACGGATTTCTTGCCATTCGCGATCGGGATGGGCGAAAAGCCCCCATACATGGTTGATCATGCCTGCATCTCCTCTTGTTATGGCGATCGCTACGGGAGTCGGCCAATGAAGCGGTCGAAACGACTGAGGTCGATTCGGGTGCGATCGTATGTCGCAGTATAGGAGGGGCTGCAGCCCGCGCCCGCCGCGGGTTAGAGCAAATCCGCCTGTAACGCTCAGCGGTAATAGCGAGTCAGAATTTCCATCGCCAGGTTGATCGATTGCAGGCGCTCCGTGCTGCCGCCGCGATCCGGGTGGTGCAGGCTCACCAACTGCCGATAGCGCTGGCGGATGAGGGCGAGGTCCAGCGGCGCATCCCGGTCCAGCTCGAACAGCCCCAGCGCCGCGCGCTTCTCCTCGCCGCCGTGCAGGCGCGTCCAGAAACTGGCGAGCAGTGCCTCCACGTCGCTTTCCCCGGTCTGCCGCAGCTGGTCGAGGTCCAGATAGTAGTCACGCAGCGAATCGTGCACGGCCAGCGCCTCCTCGCCGGCACGGTAGGGCAGCAACTGGATATGCAGCGCGCCGATCGCCAGGTGTGCGGAGTTTTCCTGCCATAACCGGTCGCGCAGGCGGTAGAGCGCGTTGCAAAGCAGGAAATGGGTACGGAACAGGACCAGCCGGTCGGTGAGCGGGAGGTGCGGAATGTGTGTGCAGTGGCGCTGCCTGAGCACCTGGATCAGCTGGTACTCGCCGCAGCCGTCCGGCATCTCGCCCAGCAGCAGGTGCAGCTGCTCGGCAAGGTCCAGCACAGGTTCGAGTTCGGTGGGCATGCGCCGAGCTTAGCATCGGCGCGACCCGGCGCGTTCCTCTCCCGCCGGATATCCGGGCGGAGTAGGGCGGCGGCGGGTTTTGCGCTTAAAATGCGCGCCTTTCGCAACTTGCCGGACGTTTTCGCCATGGGCACCCTCTCGGTCAATCAGAACAAACTGCAGAAACGCCTGCGTCGCCAGGCCGGCGAAGCCATCGCCGACTTCAACATGATCGAGGACGGCGACAAGGTGATGGTCTGCCTGTCGGGCGGCAAGGACAGCTACACCATGCTCGACATCCTGCTTTATCTGCAGAAGGTGGCGCCGATCCGTTTCGAGATCGTCGCGGTGAACATGGACCAGAAGCAGCCGGGGTTCCCCGAGCACGTGTTGCCCGCCTACCTGGAGTCGATCGGCGTCGACTACCACATCGTCGAGAAGGACACCTATTCGGTGGTGAAGGAGAAGATTCCCGAGGGCAAGACCACCTGCTCGCTATGCTCGCGCCTTCGTCGCGGCACGCTGTACACCTTCGCTGACGAGATCGGCGCGACCAAGATGGCCCTCGGGCACCACCGCGACGACATCCTCGAGACCTTCTTCCTCAACATGTTCTACGGCGGCACGCTCAAGGCCATGCCGCCCAAGCTGCGCGCCGACGACGGCCGCAACGTAGTGATCCGCCCGCTGGCCTACTGCAGCGAGAAGGACATCGAGGCGTACTCGGTGCTCAAGGAATTTCCGATCATCCCCTGCAACCTGTGTGGCTCGCAGGAAAACCTGCAGCGCCAGGTGGTCAAGGACATGCTGCACGAGTGGGAGCGCAAGTCGCCGGGGCGCACCGAAATCATGTTTCGTGCCCTGCAGAACGTGGTGCCCTCGCAACTCGCCGACCGCAACCTGTTCGACTTCACCAACCTGCGCATCGACGAGAGCGCCACGCCGCGCTTCCTCGATGTGATGAACCTGTAACGACTGTTCCATGAGGAAAGAGCATGCGCACTGTGCTGGTGGTGCTGGGATGCCTGTTGCTGGCTGCCTGCGGTGGTTCGGCTGACGAGGGACACCTGACCCTGAAGCTCGACGGCAAGCCGATGGCCTTCAACGAGCGGCTGAAGGCGCAGATGGGCGGCGACCGGGAACATCTGGTGATCGGCGGCCATCTCCCCGACTCGATGGACAGCTACGACATCGAACTGTGGAGCCTGGGCAAGCGCATCGAGCCGGGCACCTATTCGCTACCGGCCGCCAAGCTGATCAGCCGCTACGCGATCCAGCAGTCCAAGGACGGTAAAGGCCGCGGCACGACGATCTGGTCGGCATTCCGCCCGGACGAGGATCGCCTCAGCCTGACCATCGAATCGATCGACGACTGGGGCGTGGAGGGCCGTTTCAGCGGGCGCATCCAGCTGCTCGGCGGCGACGGCACCGCGTTCATGGACGTCAGCGACGGCAGCTTCGCCGCTCCCTACGAGCTGCAAAATCGCTAAGGCCGATGATTTCCGATGCGTGATTACAAATGGCTGCACGAGTACTGCCTGAACCGTTTCGGTTCGGCCAAGGCACTGGAGGCGCGCTTGCCGCAGCCGCTGAGCGCTGCCCAGCTGCGCGCCCTGGGTGATGACCGTTATCTGTCGACGATCAGCCTGCGAATCTTCCGCGCCGGGCTCAAGCACAGCCTGGTGGACGCCAAGTGGCCGGCCTTCGAGCAGGTGTTCTTCGGCTTCGATCCGGAAAAGGTGGTGCTGATGGGCGCCGAGCACCTCGAGCGACTGATGCAGGACGCACGGCTGATCCGCCACCTCGGCAAGCTCAAGAGCGTGCCGCGCAACGCGCAGATGATCCTCGACGTGGCACGGGAAAAAGGCTCGTTCGGCGCGCTGATCGCCGATTGGCCGGAAAGCGATATTGTCGGCCTGTGGACCTACCTGAAGAAGCATGGCAACCAGCTCGGCGGACTGTCGGCGCCGCGTTTCCTGCGGATGATCGGCAAGGACACCCTCATCCCCACGGACGACATGGTCGCCGCCCTCAAGGCCCAGGACGTGATCGACAAGGCGCCGACCAGCCAAAAGGACCTCGCCGCGGTGCAAGCCGCATTCAATGCCTGGCGCGAAGAGAGCGGTCGGCCGTTGTGTCAGCTGTCGGTGATGCTGGCGCACACCACCAATCACTGATCGCCGGGACCGATTGCCGCACCGTTCGTCGCCCCAAAAAACGTGATTACAGCAGCGAACGCTTTAGCGTCACAAAAATGGCGCATGTCGCCAGCCCCATCACCGCGGCGTTGCATCCCATCTCGACGAAAACTGAAGCTTCGCAGGCGACGGGAAGGTTTGGGCGCGGTTAGATGTTTCGTCGAAACTCTGACGTCACATTTGGTTCCATAAAATTTGCAAATGGGTCGTTCGGAAGGCATAGTCCGGCCGTCTTTAACTTTCCGACACGGCCGTGCCCATGCTTAAGCGCTTCGCACCCCTCGTGCCTTTGGCTCTGTTACTCGTAGTCACCGGTTGCGCCACCACCTCTTCAACTTCGCTGCAAACCGAGCCGAACCAGTCCCTGCCGGTTCACAGCCGCAGCTCCACCGCTGCCGAATCCATTTTCGCCAATGTCGATGTCGACGCTGACGACGAAGCCCGCGACGAGGTTGCCGAGCAGCCCGCGCACTTCAGCTCGGACAAGTCCTACAAGCTGCCCGACCTTGCCGACAGCATCCTCGAACGCGGCTTCCAACTGGTCGGCACGCCTTACCGCTTCGGTGGCCTGAGCGAAAAAACCGGCTTCGATTGCAGCGGCTTCGTTGGCTTCCTGTTCCGCGAAGAGGCGGGCATTCAACTGCCGCGCTCGACCCGCGAGCTGATCAATCTGGACGCGCCGCTGGTGGCGCGCAACGACCTCAAGCCGGGCGACATCATCCTCTTCAACAACCGTGGCCGTGGCCGCGTGTCCCACGCCGGCATCTACATCGGCGACGACCAGTTCATCCATTCCTCCAGCCGCCGCAGCGGTGGGGTTCGGGTCGACAGCCTCGACGATCGCTACTGGCGTTCCAGCTTCATGGAAGGCAAGCGCGTCCTGGTCGCCCAGACTTCCCTGGCGAAGAGCGGCTACCGCCCCTGATCCCTTGCGTGGCCCGGGCTTGCGTCTGGGCCGGGCTGTCGGCAGAGTAGCCGCACTCAGGATAAGGATCGCCCGTCATGGCCTGTCCGGCTCGTCTCTCGCTCATATTCGTCGCTGCTCTACTGGGTGCCTGCGCCAGCAGCCCGCCGCCCTCGGCTCCCCAGCCGGTATTCGTCGATCCCTCCGCACAGTTCTCGCCCTCGTCGGATGACGTGCTGTTCCGCGCGCTCGGCCTCGTCGGCACGCCTTATCGCTACGGTGGCAATACGCCGGACAGCGGTTTCGACTGCAGCGGACTGATCGGCTTCGTCTATCGCGACGCCGCCGGCATCAAGCTGCCGCGCTCCACCGGAGAACTGGTCAACCTGCGCGCGCCCAGCGTGTCACGCGCGGCGTTGCAGCCGGGCGACCTGCTGTTCTTCGCCACCAGTGGCGGACGCACCGTCAGCCATGCCGGCATCTACGTGGGCGAGGGGCGCTTCGTGCATGCGCCGTCCAGCGGCGGCACGGTTCGCCTGGACAGGCTGGCCGATGCCTACTGGCAGCGCAGCTACCTGAGCGCCAAGCGTGTGCTCGACGGCGATCACCTCGCACGCAACCCCTGAACCAACCCTCCACGCCGTGCCCGTGCTCACGCCTGCCGTGCGGCGCCGGGCACCGGCCATTCCAGATCGAAGTGCGAGCCGAGGACAAAGCGGCCATCTAGCCAGTCCCAGCGCTCCACGCACGCCTGTTTGCTACCGGCCTTGCCGACGCGCAGCTTGTTGAAGGAGTTCGGCGAAGTCCCGCGCACCCGCGACGAGAGCGTGGTCCCGGCCTGCACCATCCAGATCTCCCGCGACAGCTGCGGGTACTGCTTGCTCAGGGGCAGCACGTAGGGCAGGTGAATGTGCCCGCCCAGCACCAGGTCGAGCCCGGCCTCGGCCCAGCGGCTGAGCGCGTGGGAGGCGCCGTGCTGCAGGTTGCTCAGGTCGCTGCTGACCATCGCGCCGAACGGCTGGTGTGCCACCACCATGCGCAGCTTGCCGGGCGCCGAGGTGCGCAGGTGCTGGCAGACGCGGCGCACCTGCTCCGCGGTCACCAGGCCATCCTTGTGGCGACGCGGCGCGGTGGTGTTGAGCCCGATCACCAGCAGTTCGTCGTTCTCGAACACCGGTTCCAGCTCCCTGCCGAAATGTCGCCGGTAATTGGCGTACGGCCTTAAGAAACGTTCGACGACGTTGTACAGCGGGATGTCGTGGTTGCCGGGAATCACCAGCGTGTCGGGGATGCCGTGGCGTTCCAGGCGCTGCACGAACGCCTGCGCGGCGGCGAACTGTTCCGGGCGGGCCCGCTGGGTGATGTCGCCGGAAAGAATCAGCAGGTCGGCGCCGTGTTCGCGCACGTGGTCTTCGAGTGCGGCCACCACCTCAGGCCGCTCGGTGCCGAAGTGGGTGTCGGAGATTTGTAGGATCGTCGTCATGGGCGAAACAGTACCTGCCTTGGCCTCGTTCGGGGGACGTAACAGAGGTTTCGATAGGTTCGCTGCGGAAAAAGTCCCTCCCGAAGCGAAATCCCGGTCACCGAACATGCCGGTCAGGTTCTCCCGGATGCCGGCGATTGACGCGTTCCGGCCCAGCCTCTACCCTTCGCGGCTTGCTTCAGGTGCCCCTCCGATCGACGTCGGCGGGGTGAAACAGGGAAGCCGGTGCGTCCTGCCTCGAACCCCGAGAAGGACCATTCCGGCGCTGCCCCCGCAACGGTAGGCGAGTCGTGCGACCGCGTTAACCACTGTGCTCTGCATGGGAAGGTGCGTTCGCCGGAACCCGAAGGTTCCTCTCGCAAGCCCGGAGACCGGCCTGTCGCAGTTCACGGCATCGCGGAGGGCGTTGCTGGGCGTATCTGCCTTTCCTGGCCGCTGCGTCGCAGCTCTCCGCCGCCTTTCCCTGCTTATGTCGTGCGGGTGGCACGGCGGAGACCATTCCTTGAAGCGCACGCCTTTTCTCAGGCCGGCGGCATTTTCGCTGCTGGGCTTTTCCTCGCTTTCCCTGGCCGTAGCGGCCGAACAACCCCTGTTGCTCGACGAACAGGTCAGCACCGCCACGCGCACCTCGCAGGAGGGCATCGCGGCGACCACGGTGATCGACCGCGAGCAGATCGAGCGCAGCCAGGCTACCTCGGTGCCCGAACTGCTGCGCCGCGTGCCCGGCGTCAGCTTGGTGAACAACGGCGGCCCCGGCAAGAGCACCTCGGTCAGCCTGCGCGGCAGCAACTCCAACCATGTGCTGGTGCTGATCGACGGCATTCGCGTCGGCTCGGCGACCACCGGTGATGCCGCCTTCCAGAACCTGCCGGTCGAGCTGATCGAGCGCATCGAGGTGGTTCGCGGCCCGCGTTCGGGGATGTATGGCTCGGACGCCATCGGCGGGGTGATCCAGATTTTCACCCGCAAGGGCAATGCGAACGGCGGCGCCAAGCCATTCCTTTCCGCCGGCTACGGGACCCACGACAGCTACAGCGGCAGCGCCGGCGTTTCCGGTGGCGATCGCGACGGCTGGTACAACCTGGGCGTCAGCAGCAATGCCACCGACGGCATCAGCGCGCGCTCCGCCACGGCCGGCTACGAGCCCGACGCGGACGGTTACCGCGAACTGGCCGGCACCTTCAGCGGTGGCTATCGCTTCGCCAGCGGCCTGGAGCTGGACGGCAACCTGCTGCAGTCGAACTCGCACAACGACTACGATTCCGGCACCCGCGCCAACGCCGACGGCGTGCAGAAGGTCGCCGGCGTCCGCGCCCGCTATCGTCCCCTGGAGCCGTGGCTGATGACCCTGCAGGCCGGCCGCAGCGAGGACAAGAACGACACCTACTCCGGCTCCACCTTCAACACGCGCATCGACACCCGTCGCGACAGCTTCAGCTGGCAGAACGACTTCAGCGTCGCCGCCGGCCAGTTGCTTACGCTCGGCTACGACCACCTGCACGACGAGGTGAACGGCACCACCGCCTTCCGCGAGGATTCGCGCGACAACGACGGGCTGTTCGGCCAGTACCTGGCCAGCTTCGGGCGCAACGAGTGGCAGCTCAGCCTGCGCCGCGACCGCAACGAGCAGTTCGGCAACCACACCACCGGCAACCTCGGCTGGGCGTTCGCGCTGAGCGATGCGCTGCGCTTCACCAGCAGCTACGGCACCGCGTTCAAGGCGCCGACCTTCAACCAGTTCTATCACCCGGTGAACGGCAACCCGGACCTCGATGCGGAGAAATCGCGCAACCTCGAATTCGGCCTGGAAGGGCAGCACGCCTGGGGCACCTGGTCGGTGAACGCCTTCTACGACGAGATCGACAACCTCATCGCCTACTTCAACGCCGGCAACGGGCTGCGCGCCTACAACATCGACGAAGCGGTGATCCGCGGCGTGGAACTCAGCCTGGCCGGCGACTGGCTCGGCTGGGACTGGTCGACCAACGCCACCTTCCAGGACCCGCAGAACCGTTCCGACCGCGCCAATCAGGGCGACCTGCTGCCGCGCCGCGCCGAGCAACTGTTCAACCTCGACCTGGATCGCCGCTTCGGTCGCTTCGGCGCCGGCGCGTCGCTGCATGCCGAGGGGCGTCGCTGGGACAACGCGGCCAACACCACCGACCTGCACGGCTTCGCCACCGTCGATCTGCGCGGCGAGTACTGGCTGAACCCGGAGTGGCGCTTGCAGGCGAAGGTCACCAACCTGCTCGGCGCCGAGTACGAGACGGCCGCCACCTACAACCAGCCGGGCCAGGCGGTGTACCTCGCGGTGCGCTACCAGGCGCTCTAGAACGGTGATGATGAGCGGCCATCGCGATTCCACCCCGACGCCCCGCACGCCCTCGACGTGGAGTCCCCGCCCGTGAGCGAAACCCGCCCGTGTCCCGCCCTCCTGATCGCCGCGCCCGCCTCCGGGCAGGGCAAGACCACCGTCACCGCCGCCCTGGCGCGCCTGCATGCGCGCCAGGGACGGCGCGTGCGGGTGTTCAAGTGTGGCCC
>NZ_JASCPA010000130.1:0-419 GCF_029959715.1 Pseudomonas sp. PS02288
CCGCCCAGCTCGACGGTGCTGGGGATGATGTTCTCGGCGGCGCACTTGAGGATGTGCGAGCCGACCGGGGTGGAGCCGGTGAAGGCGATCTTGGCAATGCGCTTGCTGGTGGCCAGCGCCTCGCCGGCTTCGCGGCCAAAACCCTGGACGATATTGAGCACGCCCGCCGGCAGCAGGTCGCCGATGATTTCAACCAGGAGGGTGATCGACAGCGGGGTCTGCTCCGCCGGCTTCATCACCACGCAGTTGCCGGCGGCCAGCGCCGGGGCGAGTTTCCAGGCGGCCATCAGCAGCGGGAAGTTCCACGGGATGATCTGCCCGACCACGCCCAGCGGCTCGTGGAAGTGGTAGGCCGCGGTGTGCTCGTTGATCTCCGCGGCGCTGCCTTCCTGGGCGCGGATGCAGCCGGCGTAGTAGCG
>NZ_JASCPA010000131.1:0-355 GCF_029959715.1 Pseudomonas sp. PS02288
TGCGACATGGCGGCGGCGCGTCCGCAGCCGATCCCGGTGTTCGCCGAGATGAGCAGCATCAACCCGATGCTGCTGCTGCCCGAGGCGATCAAGGTGCGTGGCGAGAAGATCGCCGCCGAACTGACCGGCTCCGTAGTCCTCGGCGCCGGGCAGTTCTGCACCAACCCCGGCCTGGTGATCGGCATCCGGTCGGCGGAGTTTTCCGCCTTCCTCGAGCGCTTTGCCGCGCTGATGGGCGACCAGCCGGCGCAGACCATGCTCAATCCGGGCGGCCTGAAGAGCTACTGCCACGGCCTGGACAACCTGCACAAACATCCGGGCATCAGCCACCTGGCCGGCTCGACCCAGGAGGGCA
>NZ_JASCPA010000132.1:0-342 GCF_029959715.1 Pseudomonas sp. PS02288
CTCAGAAGAAGCCCAGCGGATTGGTGTCGTAGCTGACCAGCAGGTTCTTGGTCTGCTGGTAGTGGTCGAGCATCATCTTGTGCGTCTCGCGGCCGACGCCGGACTTCTTGTAGCCGCCGAACGCGGCGTGCGCCGGGTACAGGTGGTAGCAGTTGGTCCACACACGACCGGCCTTGATCGCCCGGCCCATGCGGTAGGCGCGGTTGATGTCGCGGGTCCACAGCCCGGCGCCCAGGCCGAACTCGGTGTCGTTGGCGATCGCCAGGGCTTCGGCTTCGTCCTTGAAGGTGGTGATGCTCACCACCGGACCGAAGATTTCCTCCTGGAACACGCGCATCTTGT
>NZ_JASCPA010000133.1:0-336 GCF_029959715.1 Pseudomonas sp. PS02288
CGCGGTGCATCGGCAGCTTGGCCATGTTCATCTGGTGGCTCACCGAGCGCATGGCGCGATCTGTGTGCTCTTGTTCCAGCAGGTGTTCGAGCAGCCACTTGGACGAGGCTGTGTTCGACTCACCCTGCGCAGTCAACTCCGCCCAGGCCGTGGCCATGCCGTGCAGGCGCAGCTCCTTGAGTTCCGCCATCAAATCACGCATGACCGATCTCCTCGGCCTGGCCACGCAGGCGGTCGTAGCGCGCCGTGTTAGCGACGGGGGCTTCCTTGAGCGACAAGTGGGTTTCGACGCTGGGTGGTGGTTCGGTCGCGGCCAGGCGCGCCACGACATTGAGG
>NZ_JASCPA010000134.1:0-320 GCF_029959715.1 Pseudomonas sp. PS02288
TCGGCAGTCCAGCATCCAGTTTCGGAAATTCGCTGTTCAGTGTGCGGCGTCGGACGATGACTTATTCGGTTCGACCGCCGCGTCTGCGCTTGGTTTGGACCGGTGATGGCAATCAGGCATGAGCGGGCACCCTCTCCCCTGCCGGCGGCCCTTCGCCGGAGCAGCTCTGACAGGTTACCTGTTTTCTGGAGCACAAAAGCCAAACCCCCAACCCGATTGCTCGGATTGGGGGTTTGGGGATAGGAGCTTGACGATGACCTACTCTCACATGGGGAAACCCCACACTACCATCGGCGATGCGTCGTTTCACTACTGAGTTC
>NZ_JASCPA010000135.1:0-315 GCF_029959715.1 Pseudomonas sp. PS02288
AAACCGCGCTGCCGGCCGGGCGTATCCAGGGCGAGCGTGGCCGCACCAGCGGGCAGATGCGCCTGTTCGCCCAGGTGCTGCGGCGTGGCGATTTCTACGGCGCACGCATCGACCGCGCGCTGCCGGAGCGCCAGCCCATGCCGCGCCCGGACCTGCGCCAGTACCGCATCGGCCTCGGCCCGGTCGCGGTGTTCGGCGCCTCGAACTTCCCGCTGGCGTTTTCCACCGCCGGTGGCGACACCGCCGCCGCGCTGGCCGCCGGTTGCCCGGTGGTGTTCAAGGCCCACAGCGGGCACATGGCGACGGCCGAGTTCG
>NZ_JASCPA010000136.1:0-315 GCF_029959715.1 Pseudomonas sp. PS02288
AAACCGCGCTGCCGGCCGGGCGTATCCAGGGCGAGCGTGGCCGCACCAGCGGGCAGATGCGCCTGTTCGCCCAGGTGCTGCGGCGTGGCGATTTCTACGGCGCACGCATCGACCGCGCGCTGCCGGATCGCCAGCCGATGCCGCGCCCGGACCTGCGCCAGTACCGCATCGGCCTCGGCCCGGTCGCAGTGTTCGGCGCCTCGAACTTCCCGCTGGCGTTTTCCACCGCCGGTGGCGACACCGCCGCCGCGCTGGCCGCCGGTTGCCCGGTGGTGTTCAAGGCCCACAGCGGGCACATGGCGACGGCCGAGTTCG
>NZ_JASCPA010000137.1:0-312 GCF_029959715.1 Pseudomonas sp. PS02288
CTGGTAGTCGGCGCGATGACGTTCCAGGGCGCGCTTGGCCAGGTGCTTGCCGCGGCTCCGATCGACGAAACGGCCGGGATAGTCGTAGTCCTCGAGGTCCGGCTGGGCGTCGCTGCGGGCTTCGCTCTCCAGCAGCAGACGCGGTTTCTCGAAGTCGTAGTCGCGTCGGGTGACGCGGGCGGTGCGGGTTTCCAGGCGTACACCGAAGCGCTTGATCACCGGCTGGTCGGCGACCAGGCCGCTGTCCTGCTGGTAGGCCACGGGCGCGCGTCGGGGAAACACCGTCTGGTCGTCGCCGAACACCAGCACGTG
>NZ_JASCPA010000138.1:0-296 GCF_029959715.1 Pseudomonas sp. PS02288
GCCGATGGTAGTGTGGGGTTTCCCCATGTGAGAGTAGGTCATCGTCAAGCTCCTATCCCCAAACCCCCAATCCGAGCAATCGGGTTGGGGGTTTGGCTTTTGTGCTCCAGAAAACAGGTAACCTGTCGGAGCTGCTCCGGCGAAGGGCCGCCGGTAGGGGAGAGGCTGCCCCGCTCATGCCTGATTGCCATCACCGGTCCAAACCAAGCGCAGACGCGGCGGTCGAACCGAATAAGTCATCGTCCGACGCCGCACACTGAACAGCGAATTTCCGAAACTGGATGCTGGACTGCCGA
>NZ_JASCPA010000139.1:0-283 GCF_029959715.1 Pseudomonas sp. PS02288
CGTTGGCGATCGCCAGGGCTTCGGCTTCGTCCTTGAAGGTGGTGATGCTCACCACCGGACCGAAGATTTCCTCCTGGAACACGCGCATCTTGTTGTTGCC
Organism: Pseudomonas sp. PS02288; assembly: GCF_029959715.1. Classification (NCBI taxonomy): domain Bacteria; kingdom Pseudomonadati; phylum Pseudomonadota; class Gammaproteobacteria; order Pseudomonadales; family Pseudomonadaceae; genus Pseudomonas; species Pseudomonas sp. PS02288. The sequence continues at coordinate 101 of NZ_JASCPA010000139.1, forward strand.
CTTGAGCAGCGTCGGCTGGATGTAATAACCGCTGGCCAGGTTGCCCTCGAGCTTCTCGACGCCACCGCCGGTGAGCAGCTCGGCGCCTTCCTGACGGGCGATGTCCAGGTAGCTGAGGATCTTGTCGAACTGCTGCTCGGACGCCTGCGCGCCGACCATGGTTTCGGTGTCCAGCGGGTCGCC